>NZ_JBKGHJ010000058.1:0-25981 GCF_046520365.1 Corallococcus sp. 4LFB | reverse complement strand
GGGACGGCGTGGTGAAGGGCACGGTGTCCTTCACCGGCACGCCGCCGGTGATGGCGGACCTGGCGCCCAGCGCGGACCCCGCGTGTGACGGGCGGCCGGAGAAGGAGCAGGCCGTGCTGGTGAAGGACGGCAAGCTGCAGAACGTGCTGGTGCGCGTGAAGGGCCCGGTCGCGGGCGCCCCCGCGGCGCCGTCCACGCCGGTGGTGGTGGACCAGTCCAAGTGCACCTACGTGCCGCGCGTGCAGGGCGCGGTGGCGGGCCAGCAGGTGGTGTTCAAGAACAGCGACGGCACGCTGCACAACGTGCGCGGCGTGGTGGGCACGCGGCCGGTGTTCAACGTGGCGCAGCCGCCCTCGGGCGCGCCGGTGCGGAAGCCGCTGCCGTCGGACGCGGAGGTGCTGCGCCTCAAGTGCGACGTGCACCCGTGGATGACGGCCTACGTGGTGAGCAACCCCAACCCGTACTTCGCCACCACCGCCGCGGACGGCACCTTCACGCTGACGGGCCTGCCCGCGGGCACGTACACGCTGGAGGCGTGGCACGAGACGCTGGGCACGAAGACGGCGGAAGTCACCGTGAAGGACGGCGCGCCCGCGGAGGCGACGTTCACCTTCGCCGCGACGGACGCGCAGGCGAAGCAGTAGTCCCGGCTTGAAGGCGCTGGCGTCCGGGCTGGACGCCTTGCGCCGCCGTCAGGCCCGCGGGTTCGACGCGGGCCCCGGCGGCCCGGCCTTGCGCACCGTGAAGCCCACGCGCGCGCCTCCGCCGGGGCGGTTCTCCGCGAAGGCCTCTCCGCCGTGGGCCCGGGCGATGCGCTGCACCAGCGCGAGCCCCAGCCCCAGGGAGCCGGCCTCGCGCGCCTCGCCGCCCCGGTCCTTGCGGTAGAACGGCTGGAAGATGCGCGTCTCCTCTCCGGGCAGCAGCCCCGGGCCCCGGTCCTCCACGCTGAAGGCCAGGTGCTCCTCGCCGTGCTCCCGCAGCCGGAGCGCCTCCACGCCCACCCCGTGCTTGCGCGCGTTGTCGAGCAGGTTCACCAGCGCCCGGCCCAGCAGCGTCGCGTCCGCCATCAACGCCACGTCGTCCGTCTCCGGCTGCAACAGCGTCGCGGACAGCCCCACGCGCTCCAGCGCCTGCGCCGCCAGCACGCCCGCCTCCAGCGCCTTGGGCGTCAGCTGCCCGAAGTCCAGGCGGGAGCTCGCGAGCAGCTCGCCCACCAGCGCGTCCAGCTCCACCACCTCGCGGTCCACCTGATCCAACGTGCGCGGGTTGCCCCCGCCGTCGCGCAGCAGCTCCGTCAGCACCCGCAGCCGCGCCAGCGGCGTGCGCAGCTCGTGCGACACCGCCGCCAGCAGCTCGCGCTGGTCCGCCAGCTGCTTCTCGATGCGCGCCGCCATGTCGTTGAAGGACTCGGCGAGCACCGCGAACTCCCCGGTGGTGTGGCGGTCCAGGCTCGCCCGCGCGCCCAGCCGGCCCTCGCCCAGCTCCTGCGTGGCCTTCACCAGCGTGTCCACCGGCCGCGCCAGCCGGAACGAGATGCCGCCCGCCGCCGTCCACAGCACCAGCACCGCGATGCCCAGCGGCAGCACGGCGCGCAAGGGGCTCCGCGAGCGCGTTTGCAGGTAGCACGCGTGCAGCGTCCCGAGCTGCGTGTCCTGCCGCATCACCGGGATGGTCGCGTCCGGCTTCGCGCACGGCGAGCCGCCCCGGGCCACCACCGCGCCGGACAGGTCCGTCAGCTCGACGTCCACGTCCAGGTCGTCGGAGATGCCGCGCACCAGGGACTCGCGCGCGGCGGGCGCGTCCCAGACCTCCGCGAAGCGGTGGCCCACGAACGAGCGCGCGCGCTCCGTCTCCTGCCGCCAGGTGTTGCCGCCCGTCAGGTTCATCACCCACGACACCACCAGCACCGTCACCAGGATGGTGAGCCCGAACATGACGAACAGCCGGCGCCTGAGCCGCGCCTGCACGAAGGACCCCAGCCGGCCCAGGTGGAACCTGCGCCGGTGGTGGTGATGGTGTGCGCGTGCGTGGCGGCCGAAGCCCCGCGGGGGGCGCGGGATGCAGGGCTCCTCGTCGTGATGCCAGCGCCCCCAGCCCATCAGGCGCCTTCCTTGGCGAACACGTAGCCCACGCCGCGCACCGTCTTGATGAGGCGCGTGCCCTCGTCGCCCAGCTTCTGGCGCAGGTGGGAGATGTGCACGTCCACCGTGCGCTCGCTCACCACCGTGTCGTTGCGGCCCGCCTCGCCCAGCAGCGCGTCGCGGGGAATCACCCGGCCCGCGCGCCGCATCAGCGCGAGCAGCAGGTCGAACTCCAGGCCCGTCAGCTCCACCGCCTTGCCCTCCACCTTCACCTCGCGCCCGGACACGTCGATGGAGACGCCGCTCGACTCGAGCCGGTCCGCCACCGCCGCCGGCTGGGCCCGCCGCAGCACCGCGCGCAGGCGGGCGAGCAGCTCGCGCGGGCCGAAGGGCTTGGGCAGGTAGTCATCCGCGCCCAGCTCCAGCCCCACCACGCGGTCCGTCTCGTCGCCCTTGGCGGTGAGCATCAGCACCGGGATGCGGCTCCTGGCCCGGATGCGCTTGCACACCTCCAGGCCGTCCATGCCCGGCATCATCACGTCCAGGAGCACGGCGTCGAAGGCGCTCGCCTCCAGCGCCGCCAGCCCGCGGCCACCATCTGGCGCGTGGCTGACGGTGATGCCGTTCTGCCCGAGGTACTCCGCGAGCAACTCGAACATCCGGGTGTCGTCATCGATGAGCAGGACGCGGGTGGGCATGGGCGGGGGTGAATCCTAACGCGCTCCCGGTGCGCCGGCGGGGCCGGACGTGTCCTGGGGCCTGGGCGCGTGCCAGTCCCAGTACGGCGGCGCCCCGTTGCGGTAGGCGGGGCCGCCCCAGTCGCCCCGGTGGCAGGCGGAGCGGTGGTGGCGGGCGAGGCTGGCGAAGCCGGAGGCATAGCCTCCGAGGGTCCCCGCGGCGAGGAGGACGACGAGCAGACGGTGTCTCATGGGAGGTCTCCAGGAAGAGGGCAGGGGTTCTCAGACGAAGGACGCGGGGCCGTCATCGTTGTGCGGACGGCCACCCCAGCGGCCGTACCCGCCGCAGCGCCGCCCGTGCCAGCCCCGGCCCTGCCAGCCTTGGCCCCAGCCGTGCTCGATGATGTCCGCGAGCTCGCGGCGCTGGTTTGGCTCCAGCGCCTCGTGCACCTGGGACAGGGCGTCCTGCACGGCGTTGCGCAGCGTCTCCAGCGCCACGTCGTGGCGGCTGAACAGCTCGCGCAGCATCGCGCCGTCGAAGTGCTCGCCGCGCAGCGAGCCCGCGAGCGACGTGCGGCTGGGGCCCCACAGGTCCTTCACCTTGGCGAAGGCCTCGCGCACGCTCTCCACGGCCTTCACGATGACCTTCTCCTGGCCGGGCGACGTCTCCAGCCGCTCGAAGAGCCAGCGCAGCCGGGGACGGGTGTTCCAGCGGCCGCCGCGGCCGTGGTGGGAGGGGTGATGGCCGTAGCGCCCCCGGCGCAGGGTGGCGAAGAGACCGGCGAGGCAGGCGGTACCGAAGAGGAATCCGAACATGTGCTTGGCTCCAGGGAAGCAGGTCGGGCACCGACCAGGCGGGCCCGTGTCGTTTCTGACGGAGCTCAAGGTAGAAGGCGGGTGTGAAGCCCACGCCCGGGGGCGGTGAAGAAGTGTGAAGGCCTCCGGAATGCCCCGGGGGGCACCGGATGTTCCAAAACCGGGCCTCGACTTCAGCCGCTGTGTCGGATGAAGGACGGCTTCCGGCGAGAATCCACCCTCAGGAGTGGTGTTCGCGCAGGAAGTGGGTAGAGTGCCCGGCGTGCCGGGGCGGTGTTCGTTCCAGCACCGGTGGAAGGCGCGAGCCTGTCACCTGTACAGAGCAGAGAAAGAGAAGAGACTCACAATGGCATTCGGTACCGTGAAGTGGTTCAACGACGCGAAGGGTTTCGGCTTCATTGCGCAGGACAATGGCGAGGACGTTTTCTGCCATCACACTGCGATCAACATGGATGGCTTCCGCACCCTGGCTGAAGGCCAGAAGGTGGAGTTCGAAGTCACCAAGGGCCCCAAGGGCCTGCAGGCGCAGAACGTTCGCGCCGCCTGATCCAGCCGAACCCTGACCCACCCCCAGTGGTGAGTCATCGAAGCCCAGTCTCCCCCAGGGAGGCTGGGCTTTCGTCTTTTCGGACGCAGGGCAGGCGAGCGACCGCACGACGCGATCCGCCAGCGTCCGGGGTCTTCCCTACCTTCTCCCCAGGAGGAGCGCGGCGCCGCACGCCGCCTCCCAAGGAGAGGCGAACATGGGCGACACCAGCGTGAAGAAGGTCGAGAGCCGCCATTCCCCCAAGGGGGAGATGGGCCAGAAGTACCTCGCATCCGGCGTCCGTGTGGCCATGCGGCTGTGGGAGGACGAGCCGCCCGCCGAGGCCAAGCCCGCCAGCACCCGCGACTACGAGACCGTGGGCTTCGTGCTCAAGGGCCGCGCGGAGCTGCACCTGGAGGGGCAGGTGCTCGTGCTCAACCCCGGCGACTCGTGGCTCGTGCCGCGCGGGGCCAGCCACACGTACAAGATCCTGGAGACCTTCTCCGCCGTGGAGGCGACCAGCCCCATCGCGACGGCGCACGGCCGTGACGAGCACGAGGCCCCGAAGGGCGCCAAGGCCTGACGGACCGTCGCGTTCAGGGACCGCCCTTCGGAGACGCGTCCGGGGGCGTCCCGGAAGGCTCCCGTGCCAGGCGGCCCGCGTGCAAGTCACGCTCAGCCCGGAGCGGGTCGAGCCCCGCCCCTGTCAGACCCACGAGCAGGCCGCGTCCGGGGCGCATGCGAATCCTGGCCGTGGATGAGAAGCCCATTCATGAGTGGTGGTACCTGAACGCGGCGCCCCGTGGTGGCAGTCGCGCGGAGCGACTGCCCCTGCTGCGTGGCCAGGTGGACACCCTGCCTGGAGACCTGGAGGCGGTCATCGCGCTCTCGGACCTGCAGGGGATGGCGCCGCATGCCTTGCAGGACGGAGCCGCGGCGCTCCTGGGCGAAGTCGTGGCCGACGAGCTGGCGATGATGGGCGAAGCAGGGGAACTCCCTCCCGCGAGCCGCATCGGCATCGTCCTGGCGGGAGACCTCTTCTCCAACTCCACCGCGGATGAGCGGGGGGCTTCAGGGGACGTGCGGAGCGTCTGGAGTGCCTTCACCCGGAACTTCCGTTGGGTCGTCGGCGTGGCGGGGAATCACGACACGTTCGGTCCTGCCCGGGAGCGCGAGCGCTTCTTCCGCGAGCCCGGACGGGAGCTGCTGGATGGCGGCGTCGTCGCGCCGGATGGACTGGCGGTGGGTGGGGTGAGCTACATCATCGGACGCCCGGACAAGCTCAACCGGCGTGAGCAGTCCGCCCAACTGGAGCGGCTTGAAGCGGTGTTGCTCCAGGACCCGGAGGTGCTGGTCCTCCACGAAGGCCCGGACGCGCCGGGAATGGGGCTGCGCGGCAACGCCGTCATCCGTGAGGCGGTGGAGCCCTGGAGCAGGCTCCTCGTCATCTGCGGGCACTGTCATTGGGAGGTGCCCCTCGTCACGCTCGCGAGCGGAACCCAGGTCCTCAACGTGGATGCGCGCGCGGTGCTCCTCCAGCGTGCCGGGGTTTGATCAGTCCGGGGCGGAATGGGAGCGCGGGTCCGGCGTCCCCAGAACAGGTGAGGCCCGAGGGCCTCCGTCGCGTTCCGTGCTGACGCAGCCGCTTGCTGGAGAGACGCGGCGCCAGGGCTGACTCCAGGGGCGAGCCTCCGTTCTGGGGGAGTGTCTCCTTGAGCACACCGTGGCATCCGGCTTGCGTAGGGACTGGGGTCACTCCCCTCGCTTCGGAAAGCGCTCATGACCTCCAAGACGCCTTTCACCCAGGGCATCCTCATCTGCCCGACGACGCACATCGACTGGGATTGGGTCTACACGTTCGACCAGTACTACGCCTCCAACAGCCAGGCCTCGGGCTCCAGCGGCGGCCGCGACACGGTCCAGAACATCTTCAACGCCGCAGGCTCGCTCTTCTCCAGGCGGATCGGCTTCGCATTCTCCGTGACGGAGGTGGGGTACCTGCAGCGCTACGCGCGGGACAACCCGGCGGGCATCACGGCCTTCGCCGAGGCGGGCGAGGACTTCTGCCTGATGGGCGGCGGCATCACGTCTCCGGACAACCTCGTCTGCGCGGGTGAGCTCTTCATCCGCAACTACCTGGTGGGGCGCACCTGGGCGAAGCAGGTCGGGCTCGGGGGAAACCTGTACGACTCGGCGTGGCTGCCGGATGACTTCGGGCATGATCCCCAGCTGCCGGTGGTGCTGAACGCCATGGGCCTCACCACGGCCGGGCTCTCCCGCGTGCCCGGCTCGCCGCAGGGTCGCCGGGGGCCGCGCCCATCGACCCCGTGGGGCCCTCCATCGCCGCGCAGCTGAACGCCAACGGCCTGGTCTTCCAATGGCAGGCGGGAGATGGCTCCCGCATCACCGCGCTCTTCATGCCCGACACCTACGGCACGGTGGGCTACCTGGACGCGTACAACATCTCCAGCAATGCCCAGACGGTGAACCAGTTCGTCAACCAGTACCGCTCGGGGTGGCCCGGTGGCCTGCGCTTCATCCCCGTGGGCATCGACTTCGCCACGCCCTCCGTCACCTCCCCGTCGGGCGAGGTGTTGAGCTGGTTGAACGTGACCCACGGCTACAACAGCAGCTACGGCAACAGCAATGGCGTCAAGGGAACCACGGGGACGTTCAAGACATACATGGATGCCGTCCTGCAGAGCGGCGCCACGCTCCCGGTGAACGCGCCGCTCAACGCACAGAACTACTGGACGGGCTACTTCGCCAGCCGCCCCGAGCTGAAGCGGAATCAGTACGCCGCGGTGCGCGCGCTGATGTCCGCGGAGGTCATCAGCGCGCTGCTTCGCACCAGCAGCGGTTACGCCTCCTCCTCGCTGGACGCGTTCGACTCCACGGTCTGGAATGGCTGGGAGGTGCTGGCCCCCAGCTCCCATCACGACTTCGTGACGGGCACGTCGCCGGACCCCGTGTATTACGGCGAGCAGCTGCCGCTGAGTCGGCAGGGCGTCTCGGTGGCGAGGGCCGCCCTGGACCAGGGGATGGCGCTGCTCGCGCAGGGCATCTCGGCGAAGCCACAGCCCCAGGAGCTCCCTGTCGTGGTGTGCAACACGCTCGGGTTCGAGCGGGCCCATGGACTGCTGGCGGAGCTGACCCCTCCACCGGCGGACCTCCGCTTTCAGGCCGTGAAGAGCGTGCGGACCCGCGACGGGTTGCTGCCCATCCAGCGGGCCGCGAACGGGAACCTCCTCTTCAGGGCGGCGCCCCCCAGCGCGGGATACGAGACGGTCTACCTCTCCACCCTGTCCGCGCCGGGGCCCATCGTGGTTTCGCAGCCGTCCGTGGGAGACACGGCGACGCTCGAGAACGATTTGATCCGCGTGACCCTCTCCCAGGCGGAGGGGTGGGGCATCAGCCAGTTCTCATATGGGGTGGATGGCGGGAGCCACAACCTCTTCGTCTCCCAGGGCGTGGGCAACCAGCTGCGGTTCTACACCGACTCCGGCAACATCTATCAGTTTGGCAATGAGCCGTATGGCTCCACCAATCCGCCTGTCTATGGCACGTTCAGCCAGGACATGTCCGCGAAGTTCGTGGGGGGAGCCGCGCGGTGGCTGGAGCAGGGGCCGTACCGCTATCGCTTGCAGGCGGAGGTGACGGAGCAGAACAGCGGCCAGCGGTTCATGCTGGAGTACTCGCTGGTGGTGGGAGAGCGCTTCCTCCGGATGAAGCTCACGGGCGCCTCGCCCTCCGGCACGTCGGTCGCGGTGGCGTTCCCCATGGTGAACGCGAGCGGAACGGCGCCCACGACGCTCAGCTACGGCACGCCGCACTACCAGCAGGACGTCCTGCCCGTGCCCAACTGGCCCGGCCCGACCTTCGTCGCCACCCATGACTATGTGATTCCCTGCATCCAGCAGGGAAGCCAGCCGGTGGGAGGCATCTACCATCAGGGCATCCCGGCCTGGACGCTGGACAGCGAAGGCGTCCTGCTCGGCGTCGTGCTCCGCAACACCCCCGCGGGCGGCCGGGGCGCGTCCGGCAGCGACTCCGGCTGGCATGAGCAGGAGTACGTCGTGGCGCCGCCGCTGTCTGTCAATGGCACGCCTCGCCTCGGCACGCCGCTGAAGGACGCCCTGTCGGTCACCACTCCGCTGGAGGCGCGCTTCATCCCCGGCGGGCAAGAAGGCTCGCTGGCGGAGACAGGCTCGCTGGGCCAGGTCACGGCGACGAACGCCGGGACGCCCGTGGAGTCGGAGGACGTGATGATTCGCGTGGCGCGGGTGCAGGCGCCGGGAGCGGCGGGGGGCTACCCCAGCTGCGGCACGACGAGCGGCGCGATTCCGAGCAGCCTCGTGGTGCGGACCGAGAAGCGGGGCAGTCAGGCCACCCAGCTCACGGTGCGGTTCCCCTTCCTGGCGAAGGCAGCCAACGCCGAAACGCAGGCCGTCACCGCGCTCGAAGCGCCGCTGACGGAGCTGGCGGCCGTGCCTTCCGCGACCGACACCGTGACGGTGGACTCACCCCAGGCGCTCGCCGCGCTGCGCATCGCGTGGTGCCGCACCCAGGGGGGCTGAGCACGGCGCGGGCTGGGGCTGCCATCCGTCACGCCGCCAGACGTTCGTGCGGCTCGCGAACAGCTCCACCACCCGGTCGATGAACACCCGCGGGCCGGCCCCCCCCGCTCCCCGGTGGCCAGAGGAGGGCTCCACCCACGGGCCGCCGGCCCGGCAACGAAGGCTTCTCTTCCCGGGGAGGCCAGCACAGGATGACGCGAGGATGCCTCCCCGCGCCGCCCGCCCACCCCGCTGTCCGCGTTGCAACCTCGCGAAGCATCTGTGCCTGTGCGCGGAGGTCCCCCGGGTGGAGACACGCACCCGGTTCCTCTTCCTCCAGCACGTGATGGAGGTCTCCAAGCGCAGCAACACCGGGGGCGTGGCGGCGCTGGCGCTCGCGAACGCGAAGCTGCTCATCCACGGGGCGCGGGCCGGGACCTTCGACTTGGAGGTGCTCTGCGAGCCGGGGACCTGGCTGCTCTTCCCCGATGGCCCCACCGCGCCTCCGGATGCCCCCGCGCCGAGGCAGCTGGTGGTGCTGGACGCGAACTGGTCGCAGGCCCGGCGGATGACCCAGCGGCTCCCCGAGCTGCGGGCGCTCCCCCGGCTGGTGCTGCCGCCGCCGGAGCCCGGGATGCTCCGGCTCCGCGAGCCCTCGCATCCCGCCGGCATGTCCACCCTGGATGCCGTCGCCCGCGCGGTGGCGCTGCTCGAAGGCCCGGAGGCGGCGGCCCCCCCTGGCGCGGCTGGCCGCGCTCCGCGTGCAGCGCATCGCCGACTGCGGGACGCTGAGCTGAGCGCGGGGGAGGGGAACGCAAGCATGGGCTACCGGCTGATCATCTTCGACTTCGACGGGACGCTCGCGGACAGCGCGGACTGGTTTCGCGGCATCTTCAACGACGTGGCCCTCCGCTACGGCTTTCGCTCCGTCAGCGCGGAGGAGCTGGAGTCGCTGCGCGGGCAGGACAGCCGGGCCATCATCGAGCGGCTCGGCGTGCCCATGTGGAAGATGCCCTTCATCGCCTCGCACATGCGCAAGCTCGTCGCGCGAGACGCGCACCGCATCCCGCTCTTCCCGGGCGTGGAGGCGATGCTCGAACAGCTCCAGGCGCGGGGCATCACCCTCGCCGTGGTGAGCTCCAACGCGGAAGAGAACGTGCGGCGCGTGCTCGGGCCGGTGGCGTCCGCGCGCATCCGCCACTACGCCTGCGGCGCGGGCCTCTTCGGCAAGCGCGCGAAGTTCCGGAAGGTGCTGAAGGCGGCGGGCGTGCGTCCCGCCGAGGCCCTCTCCGTGGGTGACGAGGTGCGCGACATCGAGGCCGCGGCGGCCGAGGGCATCGCCACGGCCGCGGTGACGTGGGGCTACGCGACGGAGGCGCTGCTGCGCTCGCGCGCGCCCACGGTCGTCCTCACCCGCCTCGACGAGCTGCTGCAAGTCGTCGCGGCGTAGGGCCTCGCGATAACGCTCTGCTAGCGCGTGGTGTTGCGCAGGTACTGCGCGTAGAAGCGGATGGCGGCGGCGTGCTCGTCGACGGAGAGCCGCTCGTCGCGGCCGTGCATCCTCGTGAGGTCCTCGCGGTTCATGCGCACCGGCACGAAGCGGTACACGCTGTCGCTCAAGGAGTGGAAGTAGCGGGCGTCGGTGGCCGCCACGGTGAGGAAGGGCGCCACCAGCACGTCCGGGAACTGCTGGCGGATGCTGCGCTGCAACTGCCGCCACCCCTCCGTGTCCAGGCTCGACACCGGCGAGGCCTCGTCGCCCTCGGCGGCCACCTCCACGCGGGGGTCGTCCACCACCTTGCGCACGTGGGCGCGCACCTCCTCCAGGCTGTCGCCCGGCAGGAGGCGGACGTTGAGGACCGCGCGCGCCTGCGACGGCAGCACGTTGGGCTTGGGGCTGCCCTCCAGCATGGTGGCCGCGGTGGTGGTGCGGATGCTGGCGTCCGTGGAGGGGCCCCGGCCATCCGCCGCTCGATGAGGGGCGCGAAGAGCCAGGTGTTGGCGAAGAGCAGGCGCATGCCGAAGCCCATCTCCGGCCCCACGGACTCGAACAGCGCCCGCGTCCCGCCGCGCAGCTCGGGCTCGAAGGGGTGCTCCTCCAGCCGCACCAACGCACGGGCGAGGACGTTCGCGGCCGTCTGGCGCGGCGGCATGGACGCGTGCCCGCCCGCGCTGCGCACCTTCAACTCCACGCGCGCCGAGCCCTTCTCCGCCACGCCCACCAGCGCCACCGGCGCGGCCACGCCGGGCACGAGCCCCACGCCGATGGGGCCTCCCTCGTCCAGCACCGCTTCGAGGCGCACGCCCCGCTCGCGCAGCCGCTGGGCCACGAGCGCCGCGCCGTCGTGCCCGCCCACCTCCTCGTCCGCGCCGAAGGCGAGCATCACCGTGCGGCGGGGGCGGTAGCCCTGGGCGAGCAGCCCCTCCACCGCCTCCAGGATGGCGAGCACGCTGCCCTTGTCGTCCAGCGCCCCGCGCCCATGCACGTAGCCGTCCGCCACGACACCGCCGAAGGGCGGGTGGCTCCAGGTGGCCTCCGCCTCCGCGGGCACCACGTCCAGGTGGCCCATCAGCAGCACGGGCCGCAGGCCGGGCTCCGTGCCCTTCCACGTGTAGAGGTGCGCGTGCGCGCCCACGGCCTCGTGCTCGAGCTGCGCGTGCACGCGGGGAAACCCGCTGACGAGCCCGGCGTGCAGGGCCTGGAAGGCGGCGTCGTCCGCGCGCATGCCGTCGGACGCGGCGATGGTGCGGTGGCGCAGCGCCTCCGCGAGGCGGCCCGCGGCGGCGGCGGCATCCACCGGGAAGGGCTCGGCGGGCTCCGCGGCCACCTGCCGCGAAGCGAAGCGCAGCGTGCGGACGACGAGGACGCCCGAGAGGAGCAACACGAGGGCCAGCAGGACGAGGAGGACGCGCTTCATCGGCTCGGGGGTTTCCGGGGAGGGGACCGGGGAGCGTAGCAGCAGGCGTGGTGCGTCACTCCTGCCGTCGCGCTGGGACACCCCGACGCCAGGGCGAGGCCGGGGGGCTTCGACGCCAGGATTCCAACAGCTGGCATGTCCCGGCGGGCGGCTCCAGCGGAGCGGCTGGAAGGCTACCCTGCAACGGGAACGCCAGTAACAAACGGAAATACATCTTAGCGACACAGGCAGGCAATCGCCGTTTTCGTCTGGATTCCGTCCGAGCCTCCGGGGAGAGGGCTGCTCGGACCGGTCGCGGACGCAGGCAGCACCGGGGGCGCAGACATGCGGATGATGCGAACAAGGGCCGTGCTCGTGCCTGACGAGGGGGCGATGGCGCTGTCGGAGGACTACTTCCGTTCCGCGAACCACCTGCGGGCCGAACGGGTGACGCACACGCTGGTCATCGAGGACGGCGAGGGTCACGCGCAGCGCGTGCCGCTCATCGTCCGGCCCATCGAGGGGACGCCCTACCGCGACGCCATCTCACCGTATGGGTTTCCCGGAGGCGTGCTGGACGGGCTGCGGGAGGTGGCGAAGGAGGCGGTGGACTGGGAGGGGACGGGGCTCGTCAGCATCTTCGTGCGCGACCGGGTCTCCGGCCCCCGTTGCTTCGCGGGCGGGACGGAGCGCAACGAGGTGTTCTTCATCGACCCGCGCCTGCCGGTGGAGTTCCGGGAGATGCATTACCGGCACATCCGGCGCAACCTCCGGCTGGGCTTCGTGAGCACCGCGCGGCAGGTGCGCGAGGTGTCGCGCGAGGAGCGGGAGGGCTTCCTGACGGCCTACCTTCAGACCATGGTCCGCGAAGGGGCCAGCCCCCGGTACTTCTTCTCCGACGCCTACTTCGAGGAGCTGTTCTCCTCTCCCAGCGCCTGGCTGGTGACGACCCATGCGCCGGAGGGCGGCGTGGCCTCCTCCGCGCTGTGCGTCAGCAGCGACGGCATGCTGCACTACTACCTGGGCGGAACGATGGATGCGCACCTGCCGCGCTCGCCGGCGAAGAACGTCTTCGGGACGCTGGCGGAGCTCTGCACGCAGCTGGGCGTCCCGCTCCATCTGGGCGGAGGCGTCCGCCCGGGTGACAGCCTGGAGCAATTCAAGCGGAGCCTCGCCAACGCAAGCTCCCGCCTCCATACGCACGAGCTGATCTGCGAACCGGCGGTGTATGCCCAGCTGGCGGAGGGCCACGTCAGCGGCGACTTCTTCCCGGCCTACCGCGCGCCACGCCATTGAGCCGCGGTCCGAGGGCCCTGCGACGCGAGGGCCGCTGGATGCGGGGGACCTGACACCCGCCCGGGACCCCGGGGGGCATGGTGAGGACGCGCGGTGAACCCTACCCTTCGGCTCGCTCCGAGTGCTGACCGGAGAAGGCGAGGAAGGGTGAACTCGGATGAGAAGCATGTCTGCCGCTCCGGATGCCAGCCCACCGCGCCTGGTGGAGCTGGATGCGCTCCGGGGGCTCGCGGCGCTGGCGGTCGCGCTGTATCACTTCACGACGGAGTACAGCGACCTCTACGGGCACTCCGTTCCCCTCTGGGACCTGCGCTTCGGGAAGTACGGCGTCCAGCTCTTCTTCGCCATCAGCGGCTTCGTCATCCTGATGTCGCTGGAGCGCGTCGAACGGGTCCGGGACTTCGTGTGGAGCCGCGCGGCCCGGCTCTATCCGTCCTACTGGACGGCCGTCGCGCTCACCTTCACGGTGGTGACGCTGTTCGGCCTGCCGGAGCGCGAGTTCAGCTTCCAGACGGCCCTGGTCAACCTGACCATGTTTCACGAGCTGCTTCGCGTCCCGCACGTGGACACCGTGTACTGGACGCTGACCATCGAGCTGTCCTTCTACCTGTTGATGTTCGTGCTCGCGTACACGCGGACGCTCCCCAAAATCATCCCCATCTTCATCGTGCTCGTCGCGGTGCAGACCCTGGCCGAGCTGGCCGCGCAGTCCCTGGGAATGACCTTCCTCTCGCGGCTCGCGAGCCGGCCGCACCTGCAATACTTCGCGCTGGGCGTGCTGGCCTTCAAGCAAAGCCGCGGCGAGGTCTCCCTCCCTTCCGCGCTGGCGCTGGTGGGCGTCAGCCTGGCGCACGAGGTGCTCGTCGGGAGCGAGGCGCCCGTCCCCGTGTTCGGGGTGGTGCTGGGCATCTCCTGGGCGCTGTCCCGGGGCGCGCTGCGCTGGCTCACCTGGCGCCCGCTGCTCTTCATGGGGTTCATCTCCTATCCGTTCTACCTGGTCCACCAGAACATCGGCTACGTCATCATCCGGCGGCTCGAGGCCGCGGGTTGGCGTCCCGAGGCGGCCATCGCGATCGCGTTCGCGGTCGGGTTCCTGCTGGCCGTCTTCATCACCTACCGCGTCGAGCAGCCCGCGCTGCGAGCCTTCCGGCAGTGGCGGCGGAAGGCCCAGGCTCGGACGGCGGTCCCCTCCCACATCGCATGAGGGCCTCCGTGCGCTCGACGTGTGCGCGGGGGATGGCGGGCATTGCGTCGCTCATGGAAAGGATGCGCTCGAATGATGAACCACTCCGAAGCCTCGCGGCTCACGTCTCCCGGCCTGAAACCCTGCCGCGCCGCCCTGGTGCCTGACGAGGGGCGGTCCGCCGTGTCGGAGGACTACTTCCGCTCCGCGCACCACCTGCGGGCCGAAGGCGTGACGCACACGCTGCTCATCGAGGACGGCGAGGGGCGCGCGCTGCGGGTGCCGCTCATCGTGCGGCCCATTGAGGGGACGCCGTACCGCGATGCCATCTCCCCCTACGGGTATCCCGGCGGGCGGCTGGATGGGTTGAGCGAGGTGCCCAAGGGCGCCGTGGACTGGGAGGGGACGGGGCTCGTCAGCCTCTTCGTGCGCGACCGCGTCTCCGGCCCCCGCTGCTTCGTGGGCGGGACGGAGCGCAACGAGGTGTTCTTCATCGACCCGCGCCTCCCCATCGAGTTCCAGGCGGAGGCCCGCCGGCAGATGCGGCGCAACACCCGGCTGGGTTTCGTGAGCACCTGCTGCCCGGTGCGCGAGGCCACGCACGAGGAGCGGGAGGGCTTCAAGGACGTCTACCGGCAGACCATGGTCCGCGACGGAGCGCAGTCCCGGTACTTCTTCTCCGACGCGTACTTCGAGGAGCTGTTCTCCTCGCCGGAGGCCTGGCTCGCGACGACGCGCGCGCCGGACGGCCACATCGCCTCCTCCGGGGTGGGGGTCCGCAGCGATGGCGTGCTGCACTACTACCTGGGCGGGACGGCGGACGCGGACCTGGGGCGCTCGCCGGCCAAGAACACCGTCTTCGGGGCGCTGGTGGAGCTCGCCACGCAGCTCGGGCTGCCGTTCCACCTGGGCGGCGGCGTGCGGCCCGGTGACGGCCTGGAGCAGTTCAAGCGGAGCTTCTCGAACGCCAGCTCGCACCTCTGCACCCACGAGCTGATCTGCGAACCCGGGGTGTACGCGCGCCTGTCGGGGAGCAGCAGCGGCACGGGCTACTTCCCGGCCTATCGCGCGCAGCGGAGCTGAACCCCGGGGCTGTCACGCGTCGCGCAGTTCGCGGGCCAGGCGCAGGAAGGCCGCCGCGGCGGGCGACAGCCGCTGGGCGTTCCAGGCCATCCAGACGCCCGCGGGGCGCAGGGCTTCCCAGCGCAGCGCCACCACGTCTCCGCGCGCGAGCTCGTCCCCCACCGCCACCTCGGGCAGCACCGCGAGCCCCATGCCCGAGGCGACACACCGGGCCACCGCCGCCACGCTGCCGACCTCCGCGACGGCCTGGGGCAGGGGGCCTGCCTCCGCCCAGGCGCTTTCGAAGACATCGCGGTACGCGCACCCCGCCTGCGTGGAGATGAAGGCGCAGGACGCGAGCTCCCGGGCCGTGACGCTCGGCCGCCCGGTCAGGGCATGGCCCGGAGGCGCCACGAGACACAGGGGCTCGCGGGCAACCTCCTCGCACGCGACGTCGAGCCCTCGCGGCACTTCGCCGAGGAAGAGGCCGAGGTCGCTCTCCGCCTCCTGCAAGCCTCTGCGGACGTCGGCCCTTCCCGCGGGCTGCACCGTCAGCCGCACCTGCGGATGGCGCGCGTGGAAGGCCGTCAGCAACGGGGGGCTCCTCCGCGAGGCAGAGCAATTCATCCGCGTACGTCAGGAGCCGCGCGCCTGCCTCGGTGAGGCGGAGCTTGCGTCCCGTCCGGTCGAAGAGGCTCACGCCCAGGTCGGACTCCAGGCCCTGGTGGGCTCCGCGTCGCTCACGGCCGGGTGTCTGGAGCGCGGGACCGCTGACGCGTCAGGGACAGGCCTTGACACGTCAGCGGTCCATTCTCGACATCCGGGTATTACTGGAATTTGTAGTGATTCCAGCGCCTTTGCGGCCTGGGGTGGCTGGCATTGCCCTTGCGATAGGCCTGTCGTGCATGAAGAGAGACCTGACTGGCATGAGCAAGGCATGGGTGCCGCGCGCTTCGCCACGAAGTCTCCTGCCTGCCCACAACAGCCATTGGATGCCGTGAGGATGCAAGCATGTCACTCGTGAGTTGCAATGCGCAGAACCAGCTCTTTCAGCAAGGCATCATGACCGTCAAGGTCGCCTACAACATGGCCGACGCCGTCGCCAAGACCGCGAATGAGCGCCAGATCGCCGCCTACTCGGGCATCTCCGGCCTGCCGGACCTCTCCACCCCCCTGATGGTGGAGAACGTCACCAACCTGAAGAACGGCTCCCTGGTTGACAATGGAAAGGGCGTCATCGTCCCCCCGGACACCTATCTGGCCTTCCAGATTGGCTTCGGCTGCCAGGTGGGGTTCGGCTTTGGCATCGAGATCCTCCCGAGCTCCATCGCCATCGTGGACAACAACTCCCTGATCCTGCCCCGGGCGTCCGTTCCGTCCACCAACCAGTGGGCGGTCGCGGGGCAGTACGCGTTCTTCGCCAGCAACAACTACAACGGCGACATGATCTATGTCTATGACAACAACTTCGGGACGCACTCGCTGGGTCAGGAGATAGCGGCCAACTCCTACCAGATCCGGATCACCTGCACTCCGGTGCGCTCCTGGACCGACAGCGACGGCAACACGTACTCCGTGGACAGGCCGAACCTGGATCCCCCCTCGAACCCGCCGCAGCTGCCAGGCGTCATGGCGGCGGGCGACGGCGGCATCAACGTCCACGGCGGCACGGTCACCGGCTCGGGCACCTCGGGTGAAAAGTATGGCGGTTGCAGGGGCTACACGATGGACAGCCAGTCTGTCTCCATGGTGTTCGACGTGTTCGTGGTCAATCAGAAGTATTACACCACGCAGACCTATCAGCTCTTCCAGTCGAATGGCGGCGACGGCCTGAACGACTAGCGATGCCGGGTTGATGTCCTCACGAAGAAGCGACACTCCTGCAAGGAATCAAAGACAATGCCCAAGCTCAAGAACGCGGACCTGCCCAGCGATCCGCATGACTTCACCGCCCAGGACTGGCTCCACCTGTTCGAGGACCGTGGCCTCTTCCACGCCATGGTCATCACGCAGCAGCAGAATCCCACCAACGTCTTCAGCATCCACCAGGGCCTGCAGCTCACCGGGGATCTCATCCTCCCGGACCCGCTCCATCCGGACAACCACGCGACGTTCCAGTGGCTCGTCCCGAACATCACCGCCCAGCTGCACACGGTGGAGACCTTCTTCCAGACGGTGCACACCTACCACTCGCAGGGGTACGACGTGGAGAAGGCGGACATCGGCATCCCCGGCATCTTCAGCGTGAACTTCCAGCACGAACACCAGTACTCGAACGACCAGTCGTTCTCGGAGACGGACTACTACGTCACCAGCATGTACCGCGTCCCCAAGCTGCAGATCGGCTTCAGCGACGGCGCGATGACGCTGACGGCTGACTTCATCCAGGCGCTGGCGCAGGCCGTGGAGCCCGGCGTCAACGACCCTCGCAGCTACGACAACGTGACGAACGTGTTGAACACGTGGGGCCACTACTACGTGAAGCAGCTGGACCTGGGCGGCCTCCTGTACGGCACGGACACCCGGAAGGTCACCAGCATGAGCCAGGGGCACAGCTTCTCGGACAGCGTCTCCGCGGGCTTCCAGGCCAACCTGGAGCTGGAGGACGTGCCCATCTCCGGCGGCGGCAGCGGCGGTGACGGTCATGGCTCGTCCTCCAACGACGGCTCCACGCAAGCGGACAAGAACGTCACCATCAACGTCATTGGCGGCGACGGCTCGCTGATGGGCAAGTACCCGGCCTGGGCCGCGTCCTTGAATGGCAACTACGTGAGCTGGCACATCATCGACACCCTCGTGCTGGAGCCCGTCATCAACCTCATCCCCGACAAGGCCCTGCGCTACAAGGTGGCGAACACGATCAGCGCCCGATACGGCGTCACGCCGTACACGCAGGCCATCTCCAACGACGAGCAGGGCGCGCTGAACGACTGACGGCGCCCCTGGGCAGCGCACGCCCGTGCGCTGCCCTCGCGCTTGCTTCCGGGGGAGGGAACGCCATGAAATATGACACCGAGCACCTGCTGAAGCCTGTCTCCCCGGAAGCGTTCCTGCGAACGTACTTCGAGCGGGAGCGTCTGCTGATCCGCCGGGGAGACGCGGGATATTACTCAGGGCTCTTCGGCATCGAGGAGATGCTGTCGTTCCTGCAAAAGGAGAACAACGCCTATCCCAACGTGCGGATGGTGAAGGAGGGGCGTGAGACGGCGTACAGCGAGTTCTCGTCGTCCGTGTCCTACAAGGAGGCGCGGGTCAACTTCAATCATCTGATCAACCGGGAGCGCGTGTCGCGCCTGTTCCTGGAGCAGGGCCACTCGGTGATTGTCTATCAGGCGCAGACGGCCCTGGACCCCCTCCGGCGGTTCTGCGACACGCTGGAGCGGGAGTGGCGGGTGCGGGTGCAGGCGAACCTGTACATGACGCCCGCGGGCAGTCAGGGCTTCACGCTCCATTACGACACGCACGATGCCTTCATCCTGCAACTGGAGGGCGAGAAGCGCTGGCGGCTGTATGACAAGCCCATTCACCTGCCCTATGACGGCGAACCGATGCAGAACCCGGAGCAGCACCGGCCCACGTTGAACTGTGTGTTCGACGAGGTGCTGCGCAAGGGCGACCTGCTGTACGTGCCCCGGGGGCACTTCCACGACGTGAGCGCCACGGACGTGCATTCCCTGCACATGACGGTGGGCCTCCTGACCAGCCCCTGGCAGGCGCTGTTCCGGCGGGTGGTGGAGGAACTCGAAAAGGAAACCTTCATGCGCAACACCGTCCCGCTGGCGGTCTGGCAACAGGGGGAACTGGCGGCGTTCAAGGACCAGCTGAAGGCCGCGGTGATGGCGGGGCTGGACGCGAAGCTGGAGGGGCTGGTGGACGAGTACCTGGGCCGTCATGCGAACGGGAGCGCCTCCGCCGGGATCGACAGGCTGGCGCGGTCCTTCGCGCAGATGGAGAGGCCGCGCGTCCGGGTGGCCTCCGGTGGCGGGTGACATGGAACGCGTCCCCGTCCCCACCCGCCTGTACCTCCAGGATGGGCAGGCCATGCTCCAGACGGTGCGGCTGCCTGCCGCGGTCTACGAAGCGCCCTTCCTGTCAGACGGCCTGCGCCAGGCCCTGTCGGAAGGGGATGCGGCACGCTCCGCCGTGTCGTGTCCGGTGAAGGACCTGCCGGAGGAGGGAGCACTGCCGGCGGGCCTCATCTTCCACGTCTCCAGGTGCGGGAGCACGCTGGTGACCCAGCTGCTGGGGACGCTCCCGGGGGTGAGGGGCGTGAGCGAACCGGAGGCGCTGTCGCTCTACCTGCTTCATTGCGCCCAGGGCGCCTGCGCCTTCGACGCGGAGGCGTTCCGCCGGTTGATCAAGGCCTTCGGGCGGGGGGCCGGGCCCGGGGGGCGGTATGTGATCAAGTTCTCGTCATGGAACCTGCTGTTCCTGGACCGGATCCTCGACGCCCTGCCAGGGGTGCCCTGGGTGTTCCTGACGCGGGACGCGACGGAGGTGATGGCGTCCAACTTCCGGAGCCCGTCCGCGCCGCTGCGGTGGTACCGGAGCCGGGAGCCGTGGTTCAGGACGTGTTTCCCGGATTGGCCCGGAGACGAGCCGGACGCGCCTGAAGCGTTCTTCGCGGGGTGTCTGGCGCGCTACGCGCGGAAGGCACGGGAGCACGACGGCCTCGGTGCTTGTGGATGGACTACGCGCGCCTGCCTGGCATGGTGCACAGTCACCTCCTGGCCCACTTCGGATTGGCGGTGGATGCGGCGCAGCGGGCGCGGATGGACGAGAAGGGCCGCTACCGAGCGAAGGGCGACACGCGGCAGGCCTTCGTGCCCGACGGGGAGGCGAAGCGGGCGGAAGCCTCGGAGGCCATCCGGGAGGCGGTGAAGCGGTGGCTCACACCCCCTGCTGGCCCCGCTCCGGAATCAGACCGGGCGGACAGCGGGCAGGCTTGCGGTCCCAGGACGCGGGTGGTGAATTCCGCCCCTTCCGATGAGCGCCCCCCTCCAGGCCGTCCCCACCCCTGACCCCTCACGGACGAAGCTCGACGGCCTGATAATCGTGGCGCTCTTGCTGTGGGGGCTCGCGCAGCTGGCGCCGCATCTGGCCCATCCCGCCATCTACAACTGGGACGAGGCGATGCATCAGGCCGCCGCGCGCGGCACGCACGACACCTTCTTCACGCCGCACATCTACAAGGACCCGCTCTACCCGAGCGACATTCGGCACTGGTGGGCCGCGAACGTCTGGATGCACAAGCCCACGGGCCCCTTCTGGTTCGGGGCGCTGATGATGCACGTCGTGGGGGTGACGCCGCTCGCGCTGCGGCTGGCGTCGCTGCTGGGCCACCTGGCCGCGGGGGCCGCCATCTACCTCATCGCCCGGCGGCCCGCGGGGCGGCTGTGGGCCACGCTGGGGGCGGTGGGCTTCCTGGCGCTGCCCTTCGGCTGGCAGCTCGTGCAGGGGCGCTTCTTCGGGGACGTGACGGACTGCACGCTGGCGGGCTGCAACGCCGTGGCGGTGGCGCTGCTCTTCCACGCCACCCGGGAGGGCTCCTGGCGGTGGGGGCTGGCGGCGGGCGCGGTGGTGGGGCTGGGCTTCCTCTGCAAGACGGGGCTCGCGCTGACGCCGCTGGGCGTGGCCGCGACGCTGTGGGCCTTGAGCCGGCTGCGCTTCTGTCCGGGCCCCAGGCTGGGCACGGTGGTGGCCATGGTGGCCGCGGCCGGAGTGGTGGCGGCGCCGTGGAGCCTCTACTCCGCGTGGCGCTGGCCCCAGCTGCATGACCTGGAGTCGCGCGTCACGCGCGCCCACCTCTTCGATGATCCGACCGTGGACGTGGGGCCCTGGCGCCGCCCGCTGGACGCCGTCCTCAACGAGGTCAACCGCACGAGCCTCCAACCGCTTCCGACGGTGCTGCCCCTGCTCGCCTTCTGCTGGCTGCTGGTGCGCGCCGTGCGCAAGCGGGAGCTGGAGACGGTGGGGCTCGCGCTGTGGGTGGGGGCGACGTGGCTCGTCCTGTCGCTGGGCACGGTGAAGGTCCCGGCCATCGCCTGGGGCGCCGTGCCCGCCGTCCTCGCCGCGCTCGCCATCGCGGGCTCGGACGCGTGGCGCCATCCGGTGCTCGCGGCGCTGTTGCTGGCGGGGCTCGGCACGCCGCTGGCCATGGAGCACCTGCCCGTCCTGACCCGGCTGCGCGAGTCGCTGCCCGCGTCGTGGCACCAGACGCGGACCCTCCCGGGGCTCGCCGAGGGGCTGGTGCTGGCCTCCTGCGCGGCGGTGCTGACGGCGATGGTCTTCCGGCTGGCGCGCGGGCCCCGGTGGATGTCCGTGGGGCTGGGGCTCCTGGCCTCGGCGGTGCTCGCGTGGCACCTGGCCATCACGCTGCCGGTGGAGAAGGCGCGCTACGAGGACGAGCACGTCGACGAGCTGTACGTCAGCCATTCGCGCGAGGTGGGGCTGGCGTTGTCCCGGCACACGCCGGAGCGCAGCGTCGTCTTCGCCGCGCTGGACTCAGACCCGCCGCTCAGCTTCGAGAACCTGAGCCTCATGTTCTGGAGCGGGCGCATGACGTACCGGCGGGCTCCGGACGTCGCGCTGGCCCGCGAGCGGGGATACCACCCCTATCTCGTGTCGCCCCTCGCGGAGCCCTTCGCCCCCGTGCCGGGCGTGCCTCGCCAGGCCGCGCTGCGGGCCTATGACCTGGAGGCGCCGCTGCCCCAGCCCGCGCCGCTGCCCGACGGCATCACGCCGCTGTCCGTGCGACAGGGGAACCTGGAGGTGCTCGGGTTCG
Source organism: Corallococcus sp. 4LFB (assembly GCF_046520365.1). NCBI lineage: Bacteria > Pseudomonadati > Myxococcota > Myxococcia > Myxococcales > Myxococcaceae > Corallococcus > Corallococcus sp. 4LFB. Next base: position 4,103 of record NZ_JBKGHJ010000058.1, on the reverse strand, counting down.
CGGCCGGCAAGGCAGGCCCGGACCGGGACCGCTACGCCTTCTATGTCCGGGCGCTCGGCCCGCCCCAGCCGCTGCGCATCACCTTCCACGGCCCCGACGGCATCGTGGAGCGGGTGCTGGAGCCAGGGGCGACGCTGCGCAATCCGCAGGCCCTGCGGGGCGCGGCGTGGTTCATCCTGCCCACGGTGGGCCCGCCCCGCGCGAAGGTGACGCACCTGGAGTTCGGCGCCGTGGGCCAGCGCGTGGCCGTCACTCCACGGACGCCCTGAGCCGGCTGCCACCCATGAACCGTGGCAGCCGGCCGTCCTCACGTCACGGCGTGGCCGTGGGGAGGGAGTAGTAGACGATGAGCCGCGGCCAGCGGGCCCAGGTGTTCGAGTACTCGCGCGAGTCGTACGTCGAGCGGCTCCCCGGCGAGTCCAGCCGCAAGGAGAGCAGCCCATCCATGGACAGGACCTCCTGCACCACCGGCACCAGCAGCGGGCTCGCGTTGATGCCCGCCTGCGTGGTGTACGGCACGGACCGGGTCGGGAACTGCCAGGAGCCCAGCTCGCAGCTGAAGACGGAGGGCTTGGTGTTCCAGGTGATGCCCGTCTCGCTCCAGGTGTTGTCGGGAACCCACCGCGTGTAGACGTTGCTGTCCTCGCCGGCGGTGACGTTGCCGCCCGTGGACGTGGTCACGAGGACGACGGAGGCCACCTGGGCGCCAGGCGGGAGGGCCGCGAGGTTGAAGCGCAGGAAGGTCTCCGCGTCGGCCCGGTCCACGGTCAGGCCCATGGACGTGCCCGCGTTCGCGTTCGGGTTGCTCCACCACACGGAGCTGTCCGCCACCGGGAAGAAGGACGCCGCCTCCAGGTGCGAGGTCACCCGCGGATCGCCGGGCTCGAAGTAGCTGACGACCAGCCGGGGCCGCTCGCTGGCGACGCCGTACTCCCGCGAGCGATACACCGTCTTGTAGGCCGACTTCAGGCGGAAGGAGACGAGCCCATCCGAATCCAGCGCCTGCTGCACGGGCGCCTTGAGCCTCGCGTCGGCGTTGACGCCCAGTTGCAAGGGCCTCGGCGTGCTGGCGTTGTACCAGAGCCACCAGGAGCCCAGGTCGCTCCCGCTCACCGCGGGGCGGGTGTTCCAGGTCATGGCCGTCTCGCTCCAGGTGTCGTCCGGCACCAGGTGCGCGTAGACGCTGCCGTCACCGCCGTTGGCGTAGCCGTCGTAGGCCAGCGCCTCCAGCCGGACCGAGGCGATGTGGGCGCCGGCGGGGAGGCTGCCCAGGTTGAAGCGCAGGTAGGCCTCCCCCTTCTTGTCGTCGATCCACAGGTTCTGGTTGGCGCCGTAGCTCGTGTTCGGGTTTTCGGACCAGACGTACGTGTCCGCCTCCGGCTCCAGGACCACCTGCTTGGGCGCGGGGAGCTCCTCGGGCGTGGGGCAGGGGGGCGGCACGAAGTAGGAGACGAGGAGGTGGGGCCAGCGGACCGACGTGTTCGTGTACTCGCGCGAGTGGTACAGCGTCCGATATCCCGGCGAATCCAACCGCAGGGAGATCATCCCGTCCGACTCCAGCGCCTGCTGCACGGGCGCGACCAGCTTCGGGCTGGAGTTGATGCCCACCTGGGTCGTGTACTGGCCATTGCGGTTCCACAGCAGCCAGGAGCCCAGGTCGTCACTGGAGGCGGCGGGCTGGGTGTTCCAGGTGATGCCGGTCTCGCTCCAGGCGTTGTCGGAGACCAGGCGCGTGTAGACGTTGCCGTCCGCGTCGTCATAGGCGTAGCCGTCATGGGACGTGGCCACCAGGGAGACGGCGACCACCTGCGCGTTGACGGGGACGCTGCCCAGGCCGAAGCGCAGGAAGGTCTCCGCCGCGGTCCGGTCCACGGTCAGGACGGAGCTCTTGCCGTAGTTCGCGGTGGGGTTGCCCGCCACGACCTGCGCGTCCGCCTGCGGGTAGAGGGCCACGACCTGGAGGTCGGTGGTCACCTGCGGATCCCCGGGCTCGAAGTAGTTGATGATGAGCTGGGGCCGCTCGCTGGCGACGCTGTATTCACGCGAGCGATACACCGTCTGGTAGCCGGGGGACATCAGCCGGAAGGAGACGAGCCCATCCGAGTCCAGCGCCTGCTGCACGGGCGTCTTCAACTTCGGGTCGAAGTTGACGGCCACCTGCAAGGGTTTGGGCGAGGTGTTGGGGTTCCAGAGCCACCAGGAGCCCAGCCTGTCGCCGGTCACCGCGGGCCGGCTGTTCCAGGTCATGCCTGTCTCGCTCCAGGTGTCGTCCGGCACCAGGTGCGCGTAGACGCTGCCGTCACCTCCGGGGGAGGCGCCGCTGTAGGCCAGGGCCTTCAGCATGACCGAGGCGATGTGGGCACCGGCCGGGAGGCCGCTCAGGTTGAAGCGCAGGTAGGTCTCTTCCTTGGTGGAGTCGACGTACAGGTTCTGCGCGGTGCCGTAGTTCACGCCCGGGGTGCTGGCCCGGACGAACGTGTCCGCCTCCGGCTCCAGGATGAGCTGCTTGGGCGTGGGGACCGTGATGAGCGGCGCGGCCCGGGCCTTCGCCAACGGGGCTGGCTGTGGTGTTGCTTCGCCGCCATCACAGCCAGGGACGAGCCCCGCCACGAGCGGCGCGATGAGAAGGGAACGGAGCGACTGCTTCCACGGGGGTGCGCGATGCATGCAATGGCACTCGGGGTCATGCGCGCCGGTCCTTTCCGGCGCGACGCGCACCCCTTGAGCAACCCTTGCGCCAGGGCGCGGAGGGCGCCGGATTCCCAGTCGCTTCCGGCGCTTGCGCGACGGAGGGCCGCGTGACGCCGCTCGCGACGGGGAGGAACGTGCCAGGACTGGCACGCGCGCGGAGGCACCCAGCGGACGCGGGTGTCATGGGGCTCGCGGCCGCGATGCCTCCACCCTTCAGTCGCGCCGCTTCAGGACGAACCTCCAGGCCAGCGGCATGAGCAGGCCCGCGATGGCGGCCTTGAGCAGTCCGCCAGGAATGAAGGGAACGAAGCCCTTCTGGAAGGCCGTGGCGAAGTCGAGCCCGGCCTTCACCCGGAGCCAGGACACGCCCATGGCCAGGATGAGCAACTGGCCCGCGAGGAACAGCGGCACCGCCGTCCACCACCGCCGGTCGTAGCCCTGGCGCGCCGCGAGACCCACGAGGAGGGCCGCTGGGAGGAAGGCCACCAGGAAGCCGCCGGTGGGCCCGGTGAGCGCGCCCCAGCCGCTGGCTGCCTTCGCGAAGAACGGCAGTCCCATCGCCCCCAGCAGGAGATAGCGACCTGCGCGGCCAGCCCCCGTCCAGGCCCGAGCGCGGCCGCCGTGAGGACGACCGCGAGCGTCTGGCCCGTGATGGGCACCGGCGACCCCGGCACCGGGATGGCGACCTGGGCGAGCAGCGCGGTGCAGAGCGCCGCGCCCAGGACGAGCGCCCCCTCCTGTGCGCGCGTGCGCACGAAGCCGTCAGCCAGGACGCGATGGGTGGATTCGGAGGGGAGGGGAGCCACGCGCCGATGCTCGGCGAGGGCGGAGGCCGGTGCAAGGCTGCTGGCGCCAGCGACGAAGCGCGACGGGCACCCACGGGCATCATGAAACAGCTACGGTCCCGGGCCTCTCGTGGTTGGAGGCTTCCCTTTTGACGACTCCCTTGCTCGGCACATCGTTGTTCCTGGTCCCGGTAACGTCGCTCTACGCCGCGCTCAACGCCTTCCTCACGCTGGCGCTCTCCGTCAACGTCAGCCGGTGCGCACCCAGCACAAGATCTTCCGGGGCGACGGAGGCCATGCCGGCCTGGGAGCCGCCATCCGCGCGCATGGCAACAACGTCGAGCAGGTCCCCCTGGCGCTCATCCTGCTGCTGCTGGCGGAGCTGAGCGGTGGGAACTCGACGGCGCTCCACGTCTTCGGTGGCGCGCTGCTGGTGGCGCGCCTGGCGCATGCCTTCGGGCTGCTGCGTGGAAGCCCCGTCCAGGCGGCCGGCGCGGTGCTGACCCTGGCCGTGCAGCTGGGATTGGCCGGCTGGGTGCTCTGGCTGCGGCCCTGGGGCTGAAGCCGTCACCTACCCCGCGTCCTCCTTCGCCCGCGCCCGGACCTCCGCCGCGAACAGCGCCGCCG
>NZ_JBKGHJ010000589.1:0-4635 GCF_046520365.1 Corallococcus sp. 4LFB | reverse complement strand
CGGTGCCGGTGCCCCGCCGGCCGCGCGTGGCGGTGCTGTCCACCGGCGACGAGCTGGTGCCGGGTGGACCGAGCCCCCCGGCGACGGCATCGTGGACGTCAACGCCCCCGCGCTGGCCCTGGCGGTGCGGCGCGCGGGCGGGGTGCCCTCGCTGCTGGGCATCGCCCGGGACACGCGGGAGGCCGTCCAGGAGGCCCTGTCGCGCGTGGAGGGCTTCGACGTGGTCCTCACCAGCGCCGGCGTCTCCGTGGGGGACCACGACTTCGTGAAGGACGCCCTGGAGGCCCTGGGCGTGGAGCAGCGCTTCTGGCGCGTGGCCATCAAGCCCGGCAAGCCGCTGGTGGTGGGCCAGCGGGGGTCCACCCTGTTCCTGGGCCTGCCCGGCAACCCCACGTCGTCCCTGGTGACGTTCGAGCTCTTCGTCCGCCCCGCCCTGCGCCGGCTCCAGGGGCTGGAGGACGTGGAGCCCCCGCGCGTGGCCGGCCGCCTGGACGGGCGCCTCTCCAAGGCCCCGGGGCTTGCCCACTTCGTGCGCGTCACGGCCACCTGGCGGGCGGGCGAGCTGTGGGCGAAACCGCTGGGGACTCAGACGTCGGGGGCCCTGCGTTCAGCCTCCGCGGCCACACATTTGCTTCACTTCCCCCACGACTCCAGCAGCTTGACTGATGGCTCCCATGTGGAGCTGCTCCCCCTGTCCTGGGTCGCCTGAGCAACGCATTCCACGCCCGCCGCATCGAAACAGGCGGGTTTCACCACACCCCTCCGGGTGTCACCTTGACTTGCATTCGGGGGGGCGAGAAGTAACGGCCCCCTACCGGGAGACGACCTACCATGTCCGACACGCGCCCACCCCAGGTCCTGCCGACCCGCAAGCCGACCCAGCACCTGGAGCGGTACTCGGAGGCGGACGTGCCCACGGCCCGCGGGGTGCTGAAGACCATCGTCTTCCGCGACAAGCGCAACGGGCGCGAGCACGTGGCGCTGGTGGTGGGCGACCCCAAGGGGCTGGAGGGGGTGCCGGTGCGCATCCACTCCGAGTGCCTCACGAGCGAAGTGTTTGGCAGCCTCAAGTGCGACTGCCGCGAGCAGCTGGACCGGGCGCTGGACTTCGTGGCCCAGAACGGGCTGGGCGTGGTGCTGTACCTGCGCCAGGAGGGCCGGGGCATCGGCCTGGGCAACAAGATCAAGGCCTACGCCCTGCAGTCCAAGGGGCTGGACACCTACGAGGCCAACCGGCAGCTCGGCTTCGCCGACGACTTGCGCTCGTACGACATCGCTGCGGAAATGCTGCGGTCGCTGGATGTGCGTTCGGTGGACCTGATCACCAACAACCCGCTGAAGATCGCCGGGCTGGTGGAGGAAGGCGTGGCGGTCCGGCGCCGAATCCCTTCCCGGACCGAGCACAATCCGCATAACGTCGACTATTTGAAGACGAAGCGCGAGCGTACGGGGCACCTGATTGAGCTCTTCGCGGAGGACGACGACACCGAAGCCAAGGCCGGCTGAGCGCCCGGCCCGGCGGAGCACCGCGCGCTTCGAGGTGCGCTTCTGGGGGGTGCGCGGTTCCATCCCCGCGCCCGGCCCCGCGACCCGGCGCTACGGCGGCAACACGCCGTGCGTGGAGGTCCGCTGCGGGGACGAGCTGCTCATCTTCGACCTGGGCTCCGGAGCGCGCGGCCTGGGGGATGCGCTGGTGGCGACGCGCAAGCCCGTCAAGGCGTCCATCTTCATCTCGCACTACCACTACGACCACCTGCAGGGCCTGCCGTTCTTCTCGCCGATGTTCTCTCCGGCGAACGACGTGACGCTGTACGGGTCGCCTCGGGACGGCAAGTCGCTCAAGCAGATACTGGCCGGGCAGATGGTGCCCCCGTACTTCCCGGTGACGGCGGAGGACGTGTTCCGCACGCGCCTGGCGTACCGGGACGTGGTGGTGGGTGAGGACATCCCGGTGGGCAAGGCCACGGTGCGCACGCTGGAGCTGAACCACCCGGGCGGCAACGTGGGCTACCGCGTGGACTTCGGCGGGCGCTCGCTGGTGTACGCCACGGACGTGGAGCACGGCACCGAGCTGGACCAGAAGCTGTTCGACTTCGCGCGCGGCGCGGACGCGCTCATCTACGACTCCATGTACACGGAGGACGAGTACCGCGGCCGCACCGGGCCGGCCCGCACGGGCTGGGGCCACTCCACCTGGGAGGCGGCGGTGCGCGCGGCGGACGCCAGCGAGGTGAAGCAGCTGGTGCTCTTCCACCACGACCCGGGCCGCGACGACGCGGGCATGGACAAGCTGCTGCGCGAGGTGCGCAAGCACCGCAAGGCCTCCATCGCCGCGAAGGAGGCGATGGTCATCCAGCTGTAGCGGGCGTCACGGTCTGGGCGCGTCGAGCGCCCGGGTCACCGTCTCGCGCAGGCCCCGGAAGGGCAGCCGCGCGAGGGCGGTGGGCACGTCCACCCACTCGAAGGCGTCGTGCTCCGGGCCCAGGCGCACCTGGGTGTCCGGCGCGGCGTGCACCGCGAAGCCGTGCTCCTCCACCAGCTTCGGCGGCAGCGCCTCCCCCAGCGCGAACGCGTGGCGGTAGGCCAGGTCCACGACGGGGAGCGCCAGGCCCGTCTCCTCCGCCACCTCGCGGCGGGCGGCCTCCACGGGGGACTCGCCCGGCTCCAGGCGCCCTGTCACCGTCTGCCAGAAGCCGCCGCGCTCCGGCGTCCGGCGCAGCAGCAGCACGCGCGCTTCGGGGCCGCGGCCGTGCACCACCGCGACGCTCACCGTGCGCAGGTCCACCGTGCCGTCCACGCGCTGGGCATCGAAGACCTGGGAGAACTCGCGGGCGAGCGCCTCCTCCACGTCCGGGACGGACACGGGGTGGCCCAGCTCGCGCTGCATGGACGTGACGCCCGCCTCGCGGATGCCGCACGGGACGATGAGCTGGAAGTGCTCCAGGTTCGTGTTCACGTTGAGCGCGAAGCCGTGCGTGGTGAGCCAGCGCGACAGGTGCACGCCAATGGCGCCAATCTTCCGCGCGTCCGGTGAGCCTTCGTGCCCCAGCCACACGCCCGGCCACTTGGGGATGGCGCCCGCAGTGAGGCCGAAGCCCGCGAGCGTCTGGATGAGGCCGCGCTCCACGTCGCGCACGTAGCGGCGCACGTCGCGGCGGTCCTCCGGCAGCAGGAGGATGGGGTAGCCCACCACCTGTCCCGGGCCGTGGTAGGTGACGTCGCCGCCCCGGTTGGTGTCGAACACCTCCACGCCTTCTTGCGCGAGGCGCGCGTCGGTGGCGGTGATGTTCTCGCGCTTCGCGGCGCGGCCCAGCGTGAGGACGGGCGGGTGCTCCAGCAGCAGCAGCGCGTCTGCGATGAGCCCCTGGAGGCGGGCCTCGCCGAACAGGTGCATCAGCTTCAGTCCGTCCTCGTACTCCACCCGGCCCAGGCGGAAGACGGTGAGCGTGTTCATGGTGTTCCCTTTCGCCCCCCTCGTGGGTTGTGGGATGGCGCGGCCGGCGTCTGCGCCGCCTCCAGGCTCCAGCTGCCCGTGTAGACGCGCGACAGGAGCGCCTGGAGCTCATGCCCCGCGCGCGGGGAGCGGACCGCTTCGGCGGCGAACGCGCCCAGGACTTCTTCCGACAGGGTGACGGCCGGCTGGCGCAGGGCCAGGGAGCGGCGGGCCACCTCGACCAGCTCCGGCACCGTGGGGCGGCGCACCGGGAGCAGCACCTGCACGCGCTCCAGCACGGACACCGGCACCAGTCCCTGCACCGCTTCGAGCATGCCCGCGGTGGTGGGCACGGGCAGGCTGCCGCCCTCCCCTCGCACCCACAGGCCCAGGGACGACACCGCGCCGCGAGCGCTCATCACCACCGCGCGCTCCCGGCGGCTGGAGAGGAACGCCACCAGCGCGGCCTGCCCGCCGGACGCCAGGCGGTCCACGTCCTCCACGAGGAGCGGCTCCGTGCCCGGCGTGGACTCCAGCGCCTCCACGGACGTGAGCACCCCCTGGCCGCGCCGCTGGAGCGACTGGAAGAAGAGGCTCTTGCCGCAGCCCTCCGGTCCCACGAGCAGCAGGCAGCGCGCGCCCGCCTGGAGCGTGCGCTCCAGCAGGGTCTTCACCTCGTCGTGGCCCACCATCTCCACGGCCCCTGTGCGCGGCTCCTCCACGACGGGCTTGCGCACGGGGGGCGCAGGGACGACGTCGCCCAGGAGGCCCTGGGATTCGCCCAGGCAGCCCTTGCAGATGAACGCACCGGCCGGGCCCGCCACCAGGTCGCCCACCTCGCCCCGGGGGCGGCAGCAGAACGAGCACCACGCGTCCAGGGCGGGATCCGCGCGGGTGGGCCCCCTCGGATGATGCGCTTCTCGCGCCGGCGGCCCCGTGCCGGTTCGGCGTGCGCGGGGGAGGTGTCCTCGTCCGGTGGACGCAGGAGCCCGCCGGGGACGACGGCGTCCTCGGCGCCCGAAGCACGCAGCAGGCCGGTAGCGGGCAGGAACTCGTCCTCCTCGGGAGGAAGCAGCAGGCCGCCCGGGACGACGACGTCGCCCTCAGGAGCACCGCGCTGGCCCTCCGTGTCGTCGGCCTGTGTCCGCCCGGCCAGGGGCCGCTGCGCCGCCGGGTCGGCGTCATTCGCGGCAGGCGGCGAG
>NZ_JBKGHJ010000588.1:0-4642 GCF_046520365.1 Corallococcus sp. 4LFB | reverse complement strand
CCGGGGCCCGGCGCTCCGGGCCGCCCCGCGTCGGCCGTGTCCCTCACGGCGCCCACGGCGTCCACCCTCCTGGGCAGCGGGAACGCGTCCGGCCCCACCCTCGCGGTCACGGCCTGCGTCCCCGAGTACGGGGCTTCGTCCTCCGCGACGCCGTAGACCACCTGGTCCGCGTGGTCGTGCGGCACGAACAGCCCGGGCGGCCGGCGCTGCGGCATCTTCCTGGCCACGATGGCGTCCCCATTTCCCGTCAGCCCGTGGCACACCGCGCACCAGGTCTCATAGGCCGTGTGTCCCTCCTCCAGCAGCGCCCGGGTGAGCGGCACCGGCACGGCCTGGAGCCATCGCCCCTCCGCCGTCAGCCCCTGGCGCGAGGCCGGGTCCTCCGGCCTGCGCCACTCCTGCGCCACGGTCCCCGGCACCAGGGCCGCATGGCGCGGCCGTCCGCGAAGAACGCGCTCGCCTCGAACGCCTCCGCGCGCGGCTGCGACGCCATGGGGTCCGTGTCGTCGCACGCGGACACCCCGCCCAGCAGCGCCAGGAGCGCCCAGCGCTTCATCGCGCGCCCTCCGCCACCACCGACACCTGCCGCGCGCCCAGCTCGTGCAGCGCGGCCTCCACCTTCGGCGCGTCCTCGCCGTCCACCGCGACGCTCGCCCAGAAGCCGTCCACGGACGCGCTGCGGAAGGCCTCCACGTCGAACACCGGGTGCGTCACGTGCGGGAAGCCGAAGAGCACCATCAGCGCGCCGAAGACCATCAGCGACGCGCTCAGCACGGCCAGCTCGAACGTGATGGGCAGGTTCGTGGGCGCGCTGTGCAGCGGCCGGCCGCCCACGTCCAGCGGATAGTCCACCGCGTTGGCGAACCACTGCGTCACGTACGCGAACACCGCGCCCCCCAGCCCCGCGCCCAGCGTCAGCAGCGGCAACCTCGAACGCTTCAGCCCCAGCGCTTCGAACGTCTCCTCCACCGGGAACGGCGTGTGCGCGTCCAGCTGCTCGAAGCCTTTCGCCCGCAGGGCCTTCAGCGCGGCCACCAGCGCGTCGCTGGACGCGAACTCCCCCAGCACCCAGTGGCGGCTCATGGCGCACCGCCGGGCCGGGTGCCCTGCTCGCGCCGGAACTGGAGCGACGCGTCCACCTCGCGCTGCAGCTCCTTCACCTCGCTCACGGACACGGCCGGCACGTACTTCAGGAACAGCAGGAACGCCGTGCCGAAGAACGCCACCGTGCCGCCCAGCAGGCTCCAGTCCACCCAGGTGGGCCGGTACGCCGCCCAGGAGGACGGCAGGAAGTCCATGCTCAAGGGCGCCACCACGATGAGGAAGCGCTCCGTCCACATCCCCACGTTGATGAGCAGCGACGCCACCCACAGCACCACCACGTTCGTGCGCAGCCGGGAGAACCAGAACAGCTGCGGCACCCCCACGTTGCAGAAGATCTGCAGCCAGAACAGCGGCGCGTACGGCCCGAAGAGCTCGGCCTCCGTGGCGTGCATCTCGAAGGGGTTGGCGCTGAACCAGGCGAAGAAGTGCTCCTGGACGTAGCCGTACGTCACCATCCACCCCGTCGCGAGCAGCACCTTCGCCATGTTGTCCAGGTGCAGCGGCGTCACCACGTGCTCGAGGCCCAGCGCCTTGCGCGCGGGGATGAGCAGCGTGAGCACCAGCGCGAAGCCGCTGAACACCGCGCCCGCGACGAAGTAGGGCGGGAAAATGGTCGTGTGCCAGCCCGGCAGCTGCGCCACCGCGAAGTCGAAGGACACGATGGTGTGCACGCTCACCACCAGCGGCGTGGCCAGCCCCGCCAGCAGCAGGTAGCCCGTGCGCCACTGCCGCCAGTGCCGCGCCGAGCCCCGCCACCCCAGGCTCGCCACCCCGTACCAGAAGCGCGCGCGGGGCGTCCTGGCCGTGTCGCGCGCCGTGGCCAGGTCCGGAATCAGCCCCACGAACCAGAACAGCAGCGACACCGTGAGGTACGTCCCCACCGCCGCGATGTCCCACGTCAGCGGCGAGCGGAACTGCGGCCACGCCCGCAGGCTGCTGGGGTACGGCACCAGCCAGTAGAACTTCCACGGCCGCCCCAGGTGCAGCAGCGGGAAGAGCCCCGCGCACATCACCGCGAAGAGCGTCATCGCCTCCGCGAAGCGGTTGATGGAGCCGCGCCACTTCTCCTGGAACAGCAGCAGGATGGCGCTGATGAGCGTCCCCGCGTGGCCAATGCCGATCCACCACACGAAGTTCGTGATGCCGAACGCCCACGCCACCGGGATGTTGTTGCCCCACGTCCCCACGCCCACGAAGAGGGTGACGCCTATCGCCCACGTCAGCAGCGCGGTCCCGGCCAGCCCCAGGCCCAGCATCACCCACCAGGTCCGGCCCGCGGGGCGGTGCACGAAGGCCAGCAGCGACTCGCTGTAGGCGCGGTCGGAGTGGCGCCCTTCCAACAGCGGGTGCTCGGTGAGCGGATCCCCGGGCGCGGGCACCTGCGGGTCGACCGTGCTCATGCGCCTCCCTTCGGCGCCGGGTTCTTCAGGCGCACCAGGTGCACCGTGCGCGGCCGGGTGCCCAGGGAGTTGAGCAGCCTGTAGTGCCGGGGGTCCTCGTGCGCGCGGCGCACCGCCGACTCCGGCGCGCGCAGGTCCCCGAAGGTGATGGCCTCCGTGGGGCAGGCCTGCTGGCAGGCGGTGCGGACCTCCCCTTCACGCAGTTCCCGGTGGGCGGAGCGCGCGACGGCGCGGGCCCGCTCGATGCGCTGCACGCAGTACGTGCACTTCTCCATCACCCCGCGCGAGCGCACCGTGACGTCCGGGTTCTGGCGCAGGCGCGCGAGGGGGTCTCGCTGCTGGTACTCCAGGTAGTTGAAGCGGCGGACCTTGTAGGGGCAGTTGTTGGAGCAGTACCGCGTCCCGATGCAGCGGTTGTAGACCATCTGGTTCAGGCCCTCGTCCGAGTGGACGGTGGCGTTCACCGGGCATACGTATTCGCAGGGCGCGGCCTCGCAGTGCACGCACGCCACGGGCTGGGTGATGAAGCCCGGGTCGTCCGGGTCGCCCAGGAAGTACCGGTCGATGCGCAGCCAGTGCATCTCCCGGCTCTTGAGCACGCCGTCGTACCCCACCACCGGCACGTTGTTCTCCGCCTGGCAGGCCACCATGCACGCGCTGCATCCCGTGCAGCGGTGCAGGTCGATGGCCATGGCCCACTGGTGGCGGTCGCTCGTCAGCAGCGCGGAGGGCGGGTAGAGCAGCGCGTCGGACTCCTGGAGCGGCTGGAGCGCCTGGGGCTTCGCGCGGAAGGCCTCATGCGGGAACTGGAGCGCCAGCTGGCGCCCCTCCATGCTCCAGTGCTCCTGCGTGAGCGCCAGCGCGTGGTGCCGGCCCGTGCGGGTGACGCTCACGGTGGCCGCGCCCCAGGGCATGGACCGGGACCACAGCGTGTACGCATTGACGCCCACGCCCTGCCCCACCGGGCCCACGCGCTCGCGGCCGTGGCCCAGCGCCAGCGTCACCGTGTCGTCCGGCTGGCCGGGCAGGACCAGGACGGGCACCTCCACCGCCTGCCCCAGCACCTCCAGCCGCGCCACGTCTCCCTTCTCCAGCGACAGGGCGCGCGCGGTGGCTGGCGAGAGCAGGGCGGCGTTGCCCCAGGTGAGCTTCGTCACCGGGTCGGGCAGCTCCTGGAGCCAGGCGTTGCCCGCGAAGCGGCCGTCGTACAGCCGCGAGTCCAGCACCAGCGACAGCTCCAGGCCCTCGGGCTTCTCCTCCAGGTGGCTTGCCCGCGCCATCGCCCGCGGGTCCGGTGCGTCCTGGACGATGCGCAAGGGCCCCAGCCCCGCGACCTCCAGCGCGTCCTCCAGCACCGCGGCGGCGTCCAGCACGGCCCGCGCGGGGGGAGCCTGCGTGCCGGGGATGACGCCCTCCGCGAGCCACGCCTCCCAGCGCGCCTCGAAGTCCGGCGGTGAGCCCGAGCGCTCCTGCCACAGGGACTTGAGCAGCGCGTACGGGCTCTTCGACTCCAGTCCCGCGAAGACGGCCAGGAGCTCCACCTCGGAGACCGCGCCGGGGAACAGGGGCGCGATGAGCGGCTGTGAAATCGACGCGGTGCCATCCGGCGCGCGGCCGTCGCGCCAGGACTCGAAGGGGTGGGTCGCGGGGACGAAGTGGGGGCAGCGGGCCGCCGTCTCGTCCTCGTGGAGGCCGTGGTACAGGCGGAAGGGGACGCGCTCCAGGTTCTGCGTGAAGCCCGAGTCCCACGCCGCCGTCCAGACCGGGTTCCACGCCGTGATGATCAGCGTGTCCACCCTCCCATCGAACAGCTCTCCCATGAGTGAGGTCAGCGCCTCCGGGCCGCCTTCTGGAAGCGCGACGGGCTCCAGCAGCCGGGGCGTGTTGCCCAGCGCCTCGTCCACCGCGAACGCCAGCTCATGCACCAGCGGCGGCTGCCGCGCGCCCACCGTCACCCGGCCCTGGCCCCGGTGCGCGAGCAGGTCCCTGGCCGCGCCGCGCACCCAGGCGCGCTGCGAGTCCGTCAGCGCGGTGGCGGGAACGCGCAGCTCCGCGAGCCTCGCGGCCAGTGGACGCGGTCCGCCTGTCGCGGCGCGCGTTCGCGGGATTCCCCGGAGCGTTCGCGTCCGCGCCTCCGG
>NZ_JBKGHJ010000587.1:0-4651 GCF_046520365.1 Corallococcus sp. 4LFB | reverse complement strand
TGCCCTGGTGTTCCAGCGGCTGCGGCTGGGGATGGCCCGTCGCTGGGCGGCAGGTGGCTGAGCGCGCCGGGCGCGATGACGGACCTGGAGCCGCGCCGGTGCTCGCGCTGCGCGGCGGCGGAAGCGAAGCCCTGATCCACCACATCCCACCCGAAGTGCTCACCCGGATGATCCGCCACCTGGAGGCCGCCTGGCCCCAGGAAGGCTGCGGCGTGATCCTCCGGAGCGGGGAAGGCGAGGGTGGAGCCTGGCGGGTCGTCCCCCTGCCCAACGCCTCCCCCACGCCGCGCGTCGCCTACGCCTTCGCACCAGAGCCATGGCTCCAGGTCTGCCTGGACGCGGACGCACGCCAGGAGGAGGTGGCCTGTGTCTTCCACTCGCACGTGGACGCGCCCGCGGTGTTCTCCAGTGAAGACCGGCGCCAGGCTGCTCCGTCGGGAATCGCGCTCCTGCCCCAGGTGTCATATATTGTAGTCGCCATACGCGGAGGCCGGGCAGCCTCCGCCTCCCAGTCGGTTTGGAGCACGGGGGATTTTCAGACTGTTCCGCTTCCATTGGCGGATTTCAGGTTTGAAAAACCCGTGTAAGGGCGGGAACTTGCCCGGCGACCGACCCCACCTGCGGAAAGGTGGGTCCGAATTGTCAAGTGACCGGGTTATCGTCTATAAAGCGGCGGTCTATTGGATCTGCCGCGTCCCACGCTGCGTGCAAGAAGCGCTCCGGACGCAGGGAGTTTGAACCCTTATGGCCCCCAACACTGGATTCACCCTCTGGCTGACCGGCATGTCCGGGACCGGGAAGAGCACGACGGCCGCGTACATCGCGGCGCGCCTCCGGCAGGTCGGACGCAACGTGGAGGTCCTCGATGAGGGCGAACTCCAGAACGACCTGTGGGCCGGCATCGGCGACACCAAGGACGAGCGCAACATGGTCGTGCGCCGCCTGGGCTTCGTCGCCGGCCTGCTCGCGCGCAACGGTACGGCCGTGCTCGTCCCCTGCGTGAGCCCCTACAAGTCGAGCCGTGAGGAGGTGCGCCGCTCGGTGGGCAAGTACGTGGAGGTCTACGTCGACTGCCCCACGGAGAAGCTCATCGAGCGCGACACCACCGGCAAGTACAAGAAGGCGCTCAACGGCGAGATCCCGAACTTCATCGGCATCACGGAGCCCTACGAGCCGCCCACCTCCCCCGAGGTGACCATCTACTCCGACACGGAGTCGGTGGAGGACGGCGGCACGAAGATCTTCCAGGCCCTGCTGGACCTGGGCCTGATGACGACGGACGAGCTGAAGACCATCACCGGCAAGAAGATGAAGGCCAACCCGCTGCCGGCGAAGAAGGCCCGCCGCGACGAGGAGGACCCGCCGGCCCGGGTCGCCGCCGCGAAGGCCGCGAAGACGCCCAAGGCGGACAAGGGCTCCAAGGGCGCCAAGGCGCGTCCGGCCACCCGCGCCGCCCGCGTGGGCAAGCCGGCCCCCGCCGCGAAGAAGAAGGCCGCGAAGGGCAAGGGCCGCTAGGGCCCCGCCGTCGTCCTGACTGTCGAAGGGCTCCAGGTTGCCCGCGCGATGCGCGTGCAATCCGGGGCCCTTCCGTTTTAGGAGTCCCCCATGCTGAGCCCCGAGCGGATTGAAGCCCTCTGTGAAGCGTCCCGCCCCAAGCTGGAGGCGATGCGCGAAGCCCTGCGCGCCCACGGCAGCGCGCTGGTGGCGTTCTCCGGAGGCGTGGACTCCACCTTCGTCCTCCAGGTCGCGGTGGAGGTGCTGGGCGAGCGCGCCCTGGCGCTCACCGCGCTGTCCGCCTCCGTTGCCCCGGAGGAGGAGCGCGAGGCGCGCGAGCTGGCGGCCCGCCTGGGCGCCCGGCACGTCGTCGTCTCCAGCAACGAGCTGGCGAACCCCAGCTACGCCGCCAACCCCACCAACCGCTGCTACTTCTGCAAGACGGAGCTGTACGACCTCTGCGAGGCGAAGCGCGCGGAGCTGGGCCTCTCCGTGGTGCTGGACGGCTTCAACGCGGACGACTTCAAGGATCACCGCCCCGGCCACAAGGCCGCGAAGGAGCACCAGGTGTCA
Organism: Corallococcus sp. 4LFB; assembly: GCF_046520365.1. NCBI lineage: Bacteria > Pseudomonadati > Myxococcota > Myxococcia > Myxococcales > Myxococcaceae > Corallococcus > Corallococcus sp. 4LFB. Next base: position 2,584 of record NZ_JBKGHJ010000587.1, on the reverse strand, counting down.
TCCCCCCTGGCGCAGGCGGGGCTCACCAAGGATGAGATCCGCGCGTGGAGCCGCAAGCTGGGGCTGCCCACCTGGGACAAGCCGCAGATGGCGTGCCTGGCGTCGCGCATCCCCTACGGCACGTCCGTGACGCGCGACCGGCTCCTGCAGATCGCCGCCGCGGAGTCGGAGCTGCGCGCCCTGGACTTCAAGCAGTTCCGCGTGCGCTACCACCAGGACGTGGCCCGCATCGAGCTGACCAGCGAGGAGTACCCGCGCTTCTTCGAGGCCGGCATCCGCGAGCGGATCAACGGCGCCTTCAAGTCCCTGGGCTTCAAGTTCGTGGCCCTGGACCTGGAGCCCTTCCGCTCCGGCCGCCTCAACGAGGCCGCCGGCATCACCCCCGCGGCCGGGGCAGGGCAGGGACACCCCGAGGGCTTCAAGCTCCCGGTGGTGGGGTGAAGGGCCTCCCCTCCGTTCTGATCCTCTCGAGCCTGGCCGCCGGCCCCGCCGCCGCCGCGGAGTTCGTGGACGACGGGCCCTACGCGCGGCAGCGCTCGCTGATCCTCACGGTGGGGCCCGGCGCCACGTACACCGAACGGATCAGCGGCACCTCCGCCGTGTCCGGGCTCGCCGGGCACCTGGACCTGGGGGTGGGCCTCACCGTCGGCTACGAGGGGGACGAGGTGTTCCTCCTCGCGCGCGGCAGCACCGGCCGCCCGGGGGACGAGCTGGCGCTGATCACCGGCTACCGCAGCGTCTTCGGATCCGAGTCGTGGCGGACCTTCTTGGAGCTCGGCGTTTCCGTGCGTCCGATTTCTGGGCCGTGGCTGGGGCCTCGCATAGGGTTCGGCGCCAGACACACCCTCTCGGATCATTTCGCGCTGTACGGCGGGCTCGGCTTCACGTTCGGGTTCGGCTCCGGACTGCGCGCGGACACCGAGCTCTTCACCGGGTTGCAGTGGATCATCCCGGTGGGTTCGGCCTCGTAGGTTGTTTTCTTGAGGTTGTCCGACATTGTGAGAGGGTGTGTGCATCTGTCGGAGGCCACGCACTTGGACATGAATCCCCGCCTCACCTCGGTCGTGTTTCGTCTCAACCGCGAGAAGCTGGACGCCCTGAAGGAGCTGTCGCGCACCACGCGCATCCGTCAGAGCGAGTACCTCCGGGAGGCCATCTCGGATCTGCTGGCGAAGTACGAAGCGCGCTTCGTGGACTGAAAAAGCGCGACGTCAGCCCGGCGGCGCTCCCGTGAAGGGTGGCGCGTCGGGCAGACCGGGCGGGTGGAGGCGCTCGCCGGGCCCGAAGGGGTCCACCGCGGAAGGATAGCGGACCTCCCACAGCACCAGCCCATGCGCCGGGGCCTTGAAGCCGGCCAGGGCCGTCCCCGCATCCAGCGCCGCGTGCCACTGCTCCTCGGACAGGAGCCCCGCGGCCACCTTCAGCGCGCTGCCCACCAGGTACCGCACCTGGTAGCGCGCGAAGCCGTCTCCCGTCAGCCGCGCCTCGAAGAGCCCTCCGCCCAGCTCCCGCAGGGTGGCGGACGCGAGGGTGCGCGGCTTCTGGGGACTGGAGCGCTCGTGGAACGCGGTGAAGTCCCGCGTGCCCACGGCGCGCTCGAGCAGCGCCTCCAGCCTCTCCGGCGTCACCCGGCGCCCGGGCTGGAGCGTCTCCTCCGCCGCCACGTCCAGCGCATACGGCCGCCACGCTTCCAGTGGCGGTGTGCCCAGCGTCAGGTGGTAGCGGTACTCCTTGCCGCTCGCGCTCCACTGGGCGTGGAACGCGCCCGGCGGCCGCTTCGCGATGCACAGCCCCACGTCCGGGGACAGGTGCGGCGCCAGCCGCGCGGGCAGCGAGTCCAGGGGCACGTCCTCATTCAGGCGCAGGCTGATGACCTGCATCCGGGCGTGTACGCCCCGGTCGGTGCGCCCGGACGGCATCACCGTCGCCGGTGAGCCTGCCTGCTCCAGGGCGTCCTCGAGCGCGTCCTGGACCGTGGGGCCCTCCACCTGGCGCTGGAAGCCGCGGAAGTTTCCACCGCGATACCAAGTCCACAGTACGGCGGGAATTCGTTTGAGCGAGGGCCTGGCCACGGCGTTGCGATGTCGGCGGGAGAAACACGATACTCCCGCGCGAATGCTGGCCGGACAAGAACTCGCGGTGGACAGTGATGGGCAGTGGCTTTTCCGACAGGGAGACCTGGTGCTGGGGCCCGTCACCGCGTCCCAGGTGGTGGAGAAGCTCTACACGGGGGAGCTGACCCCGGACAGCCCGGTGGCGCCGGCCGGTGAGCGGGAGTTCCGGACGCTCCGGGACACCGCCGCCTTCCAGGTGCACATCGCGCGCTACGAGGCGCAGGGCCGCGTCGCCCAGACGATGCTCGTGGAGCAGGCCCGCAACCAGCAGCGCGTGAAGGTGCTGGGCGGGGTCGCCGCGGGCGTGGCGCTCCTGCTGGGCGTCACCGGCTGGTACCTGGCGCGCAACGCCGCCGTGTACGGCCTGTTCGGCGCGACGGAGGAGGGCGACGGCATCACCATGGACCCGCCCACCATCCGCCTGGCCCAGGCCCGGGCGGACGACGAGGACCTCTTCGCCTACCCGACCA
>NZ_JBKGHJ010000586.1:0-4656 GCF_046520365.1 Corallococcus sp. 4LFB | reverse complement strand
CAGCAGGCCGAGCACCTGCACGCGCGCGGCCTCCAGGCCTGCCGGCCGGCGCACGCGGCGAGGAGCGCGGGGAGCTCGTCCACGAAGTGCCGGGGCATCTTGCCGGGCCGCACGAGGACGGCGACGAGGTCCGCGTCCACGGCGGCGATCCACCCGAGCTGGGGGCGGCTCGCGGCGTCGCGCACGGTGCCCGTCTTCGTGGCCACGCCCTTGAGCGCCTTCGACGTGGACAGGCCGCTGAGCGTGCCTTCATCCACGTTGCCGGCGAGGAGCGCGAGCACGTCCGGCCGCGCCTCCGCGAGCAGCCGGTACGCCTGCGCCATGCCCCAGGGGGACAGCCCATGCGCGGACCGCAGCCCGATGGCCTCCGTCATGTCCGAGGGCAGCCCGGTGAGGCCGACGGCGGAGAGCACCGGCCCCCAGACGCCGAAGGCCCCGGGAGCGCGGCCGGTGGCCTCCCAGTCCAGGAACCAGCCGTTGCAGGAGCGCAGGAGCGCGAGCCGCGCATCCACCTTCGGAGGCAGGCCGGCGCCGCACGCCCACTCCTGCACGCCCGGGCGCGGCGGGAGCAGGGGGGCGCGCTGGAATCCGAGGCAGGCACGGTCCCCGCCGCGTACAGGAACGGCTTGAGCGTGGAGCCGTAGGGCACCGCGCGCCGCACGTCTCCTTCCGCGAGCAGCACCTCTCCCGAGTGCCGGCTCACCACCACCGTGGCCGCCCTGGGCGCGAGCACCGCCACGTCCGCCAGCTCCTCCACCGTCAGGGGCGTTGCCCACCGCGTCCCGTCATGGCACTGACGCAGCCTGCGCGTCAGCGCGGCGGGAAACCCGGTGTGCTCCCCGAGGATCCGCGCCAGTCCCCTCCTCGCTCGCGGCGTGTCCACCGCCGGCGCGCTCGCCACCTCCTTCGCCGCGCGCGACAGCGACTGATAGGGCCCGTCGCGCCACGCGGGCAGCTCGCCGCTCACCGTCAGCGCGAAGGCCTCGTGGAAGAGCCGGTCCTCGCTGGACGCGGGACAGGCCCACCAGAGCAGCTGGTGCGCCAGCTCATGCCGCAGCGCCGTGCGCGTCCTCGCGTCCAGCACGCCCGGCGTGTTCTGCCGCAGCTCCACGACGCCGGGCCGTCCCTGCGCGTTGCGCTCGGGCGGCAGCGCCGCGCCCTTCTGGAGCGTCACGGTGGCGGGGGCCCTGGTGGGGAGGCCGCCCGCCTGCGCCGCGTACCGCGCCTCCAGGGACGTCCAGGCGGCCTGGGCCTCGCGGCGCAGGTCCGCCTCCGGCGTCACATCCCCCCGCGTGACGAAGGCAGGCGAAGCGGACAACAGCACGGCGACGGCGACGGCCCACCCCATGGGCTACAGGTCGCTCACGGACGTCTTCGAGGGCACCACCTTCAACACGTCCGGCGCCGTGCGGCCCCGGATGCGCGCCGAATACATGTCCTCGATGGTCGCGGGCGGCGCCGCGAACGTGCCCGCGAACTGCGCGCGCATCACGTAGCCCACCGTGCGCGGGCTGTCGCTCCACCACGCCGGCTCCTCGAAGAAGAACGTCGCGTGCGCGGGGTCCAGCTGCCGGCGCTTGAGCGCCTCCGGCGCCAGCGGCAGCGAGTGCGGCGGCCCCCGGAAGACCTTGTCCTCCTGGAGCGGGACGAAGCCCGCCGGCACCGCGTCCTCCACCACGTAGTACGCCGAGCGCGCCCGGTTCTCCCCGCGCGCGTCCAGCGTCAGCTCCACGTAGACCTCCTCGCCCTGCGTGATTTGGGTCCCCGCGTCCAGCTTCACCTTCCCGCCCTCGCGCAGCACGTAGTACGCGCGCTCCACGGACATCCCGTTCACGCGTGGCTGCACGGCGTTGAGCGGCGTCGTCGCGGCGGCGCGCAGCGTGGCCACGCCGTCGAAGCCGCCCACGTCCACCGTGCGGGTCCCCGCCGGCAGCGTGGCGACGAGCCCCATGCCGCGCGGCGCGAACCTCACCGGCGCCGAGGCGCCCTTCACCTCCGGCGGCGCCATGCCCTTGAACGCCTTCGCGTCGCGCTCCACCAGCCAGAGCGAGTGCAAGAGCGCCGTGCTCCGGTCGAACGTGGACAGGCCCGGCTCGCTCAACATCTCCAGGATGCGCTTGCGCGCGCGCGTGACGTCCAGCGACCCGAAGGACGCCGCGTGCGCGGTGATGGCGGTGAGGCCCACGCGCCGCAGCGGGAAGCGGTAGAACGCCTCGGGCGTCTGCGCCTCGCCCTTGAGCGCCGCGAGCTTCGCGAAGCCCTCGCCGCTCTCCTTCACCAGCCCCCGGATGCGCTCCTGGAGGCCGGGCTCCTTCATCACGCCCGCCTTCTCCGCCGCCAGCACCGCGAGCGCCAGCGGGTACAGGTCCCCCGGCTTCGCGGCCTCCACCAGCGCGCGCACCCGCGCCGCCTGACGCGGGCCCTGAAGCCGCGTCCAGCACGTACGCGCGCGTCGCGTCGTACTCCGGCGACAGGCCCTCCTGCGCCTCCAGCCACTTCGCGCTCTCCTGGATGCGCGCGTCGTCGCGGTCCACCAGCCCCGCCTCGGACGCGTACGCCAGGCCGTCCAGCGCGATGAGCGTGAGCGGCAGGCTGGGCTCGCTGTAGCCGCCGAACCACGTGAAGCCGCCGCCCTTCACCGCGAGCCCCAGGATGCGGGCCGTGCCCTGCACGGAGCGGCTGCGCGCCTCCGCCAGCAGCGCCTGCGATTCAGGGTCCAGCTTGTCCAGCGCGCCCGCCTTCTGGAGCACCTGGTACACCGCCACGTTCGGCACCGTCGTGGACACCAGCTGCTCCAGGCAGCCGTACGGGTACGTGAGCAGCTCGCGCACGTTGGCGAGCGCCGCGTCCACCGTGGACGGCTGGAGCACCAGCTCCACGCGCGTCAGCGCCGCCGCCTCCGGGGCCTCCAGCGACAGCGCCCCGCCGCCCCACGCGCTCACCTGCACCGCGTCCTCCACCGCGGCCGGCGCCACGTCGAAGCGCTTCAGGTCGCCGCAAGGGGTCCTTGCCGCCCACGACGTCCACCGCGAGCTGCGCCGGCCGTCTTCGCCGCGCGGGTCATAGAGTCCCAGCAGCGCGGCCTGCTCGAAGACGCCCGCGGCGCCCAGGCTCGCCGGGTGCAGCGGGTTGCCCTCCACCTTCGTGGGGCGGCCCTCGTGGCTCTCCACCACCAGCCCCACCGTGCGCCCGCTCCACTCCAGCCCCGTGGCGAAGTGCAGCGGCACGCCGGGCGTCAGCCCCTCCGGCGGCTGCGAATAGGGGAGGATCTTCTCCGGCGGCTGACGGAAGCACCCGCTGAAGCCCGCCGCCGCCAGCGACGCGGTCGCCAGCTGCAGGAAGGTGCGCCGCGCCAGGCCCTCGGGCGGAAGCGCGGCGCCAGGCGGATGCTCCCGAGAGGACCGCCTCGCGCCCGGGGCTCCCGCGTGCCACTCCTCCAGGCTGCGCCACGCGCGCACCGCGTCCGTCCCGGGCGCGTCGGGGAGCTCCGGTGGCGCGGGGGGGTCGGTCAGAAGTGGCATGTGTTGCAGTCCGTCCGGGGGTGCACGTCGAGCGCGGCCTGCACGGCGCGGCCTGTGGCTCGCGCGTCGCCAGGAGGGCGCCAGGTGAGGTTCGCGACCTCGGACACGGGGCGCAGCCACGGCGTCGGGTCGCGGTGACAGTCCAGGCACCAGCCCATGGTGAGGGGCGCCACCTGCTGCACCGCCGGCATGGTGTCCACGCGCCCGTGGCAGGTGACGCAGCCCACGCCCTTGTTCACGTGGATTTGATGGCTGAACCAGACGTAGTCCGGCAGCGCGTGCACCCGGTTCCACGGGAGCGGCGTGCCGTCGAAGCCGCTGGCGCGCACCGGCTCCAGGCGCGCGCTCTCGTTCCACACCTGCGCGTGGCACCCCAGGCAGCGCTGCGTGGGCGGCACGCCCGCCACGGGCGAACGCCACGCGCCCTCATGGCAGTAGCCGCACGGGATGCCCTCGTCGCCCACGTGGTGCCGGTGGTCGAACGGCAGGGGCTGCTCGTGGGGCGTGAACGAGCCGCGTCCCAGGGGATTGCGCGCGAGCAGCAGCAGCCCCGCCAACGACGCCGCGGGCACACCCAGGGCCAGCGCGATGAGCGCTCGAATCACCGAGTCAGTTCCCGGGCGGAACAGCGGAGCCATGGCCCTCCCCGTACAGCGTGGAAGCCTCCGCGGGCATGGGGTCGCGAGAGGTGGGCGCGACTGTGCGCGCGGCCTCGCGGCCACCACCAGCGCCCAGTTCGCGTCCCGTCGCGTTTCACACGACCAGGCCGCGAGAGGTTCGCCAGTCGACAGGAAGGGCGTCCATCCGTTCAGCACGCCAGCGCGCCGTCCTCCGCGAAGGAACCCCACGCGAGGCGCCCGGGGCACGCGCGGCCTGGGGCCGGGGCCCGACGCGCGGCTCCACGACGCGGTGGACCGGCCCTCAGGACCGCAGCGTGCGCTCGCGCTCGCGCACGGGCGCGGAGGCCGTCATCACGGACGCCGCGCCCACGTACACGTCCACCGGCGACAGCGGCCCCGCGCCCGGCAACGCCGCCAGCTCGCGCACCACCGCCTCCTGCCCGTGACACGTCATGCCGCGCGCCATGCAGTCGCGCAGCGCCGCCTGGAGCCACGCGGCGGAGTCCGTCTCTGGC
>NZ_JBKGHJ010000585.1:0-4657 GCF_046520365.1 Corallococcus sp. 4LFB | reverse complement strand
GCACCACCACGACGCTCTCGCGCACGCCGTCGCACTGGCCCAGCGCGGACTCCACTTCGCCCAGCTCGATTCGGAAGCCTCGCACCTTCACCTGGAAGTCCAGGCGGCCCAGGTACTCGATGCTGCCGTCGGCGAGGACTCGGGCCTGGTCTCCCGTCCGGTAGAGCCTTGCGCCCTGGGGCCCGTAGGGATCCGGGATGAACCGCTCCGCCGTCAGCGCGGGGCGGCCCAGGTAGCCCCGGCCCACCTGCACGCCTCCGATGTACAGCTCTCCCGCGATGCCCACCGGCACCGGCCGCAGCGACGCGTCCAGGACGTGGATCCGCGTGTTCGCCACCGGCCTGCCGATGGGCACCGAGCGCCGTCCGTCATGGCGCTCGCAGGTCCAGGCCGTCACGTCCACCACGGCCTCCGTGGGGCCGTAGAGGTTGTGGAGCGGGACGCCCAGCCGGTCCAGGCAGCGGTCCTTCAGGTCCAGCGGCAGCGCCTCACCGCTGCACACCACGCGGCGGAGCGCCGTGCAGCGCTCCAGCCCCGGCTCCTCCAGGAACACCTGGAGCATGGACGGCACGAAGTGCAACGTCGTGACGCCTTCGCGCGCCATCACGTCCACCAGGTAGGCGGCGTCCTGGTGCCCCCCGGGCTTCGCCACCACCAGCCGCGCTCCCGTCATCAGCGGCCAGAAGAACTCCCACACCGACACGTCGAAGCTGAACGGCGTCTTCTGCAACACCACGTCGCGGGGCCCCAACCCGTAGGCCTCCTGCATCCAGAACAACCGGTTGCGGATGCCCGCGTGGGTGTTCATCGCGCCCTTCGGACGCCCCGTGCTTCCCGACGTGTAGATGACGTAGGCCAGGTGCTCCGCGCCCACGCCCGACACCACCGGCTCCGGCGACAGGCTCGCCACCTGGGGCCAGTCCGCGTCCAGGCACAGCACCGGCGTGCTCCCCACCGACAGCAGCGGCCGCTGGTGCCGCTGCGTCAGCAACACCGCGACCGCCGAGTCCTCCACCTGGTACGTCAGCCGGTCCGCCGGTGCCGACGGATCGATGGGCACGTACGCGCCGCCCGCCTTGAGCACCCCCAGCAGCGCGATCACCAGCTCCAGCGAGCGCTCCGCGCACACGCCCACGCGCACTTCCGGCCCCACGCCGCGCGCCCGCAGCGCCCGCGCGAGCTGGTTGGCCCGGCCGTCCAGCTCCCGGTACGTCAGCCGGGCGCCCTCGAAGTCCACCGCGACGGCGTCCGGCGTGCGCGCCACCTGCGCTTCCACCAGGCCGTGCAGCGTGCCCTCCAGCGGGTAGTCGCGCGCGGTGGCGTTCCAGTCCACCAGCAGCCGCCGCTGCTCCGCTTCCGTCATCAGCGGCAAGTCCTTCACCCGGGTCTCCGGGTGGGCCACCGCTCCCGCCACGAGCACGTCCAGGTGCTCCACCCACCGCGCCACCGTCGCCGCGTCGAAGAGGTCGGTGTTGTACTCCAGCGTTCCCGCGAAGCCGGCCGCCGCGTCGGTGAGCGACAGCTTCAGGTCGAACTGCGCGCCCGCGCCCTCCGCCTCCAGCATCCGCAGCGCCAGGCCCGGCAGCCGCAGCTCCGGCAGCGGATCCTCCTGCAGCGCCAGCATCACCTGGAACAGCGGCGAGCGGCCCAGGTCGCGCTGGGGCTGCACCGCGTCCACCAGCTTCTCGAACGGCACCGCCTGGTGCGCGTAGGCGCCCAGCGTCGTCTCGCGCACCTGCTGGAGCAGCTCGCGGAACGACGGGTTCGCGCCCAGCCGCGCACGCAGCACCAGCGTGTTCACGAACAGGCCGATGAGCCCCTCCAGCTCCGCGCGGTCACGTCCCGCGACGGGCGTGCCCACGAGCACGTCGTCCTGCCCGGCGTGGCGCGCCAGCAGCGCCTGCCACGCGGCGAGCAGCACCATGAAGGGGGTCACGCCCTCGCGGCGGGCGAGCGCCCGCACGGCGTCCGACAGCTCGGGCGACAGACGCACCGGAAGGGTCGCGCCCGCCGCCGTCTGGACCACCGGACGGGACGATCCGTTGGCAGCGCCAGCACGTGCGGCGCGCCCTCGAGCTGCCCGCGCCACCACGCGAGCTGCGAATCGAGCACGTCGCCCTGGAGCCAGGCCCGCTGCCACGCGGCGTGATCCACGGGCTGGAGGGACAGCGCCGGAAGCGGCGACGGGCGGCCCGACAGCCGGGCCTCGTAGAGCGCGGCCACTTCGCGCACGAGCACCAGCATCGAACCGCCGTCGGAGACGACGTGATGCAGGGTCAGCAGCAGCACGTGCCGCGTGGGCGCGCACCGCACCAGCGTGAGCCGCAGCAGCGGTCCTCGCGAGAGGTCGAAGGGCTTGCGCGCCTCCTCCGCAATCAGGCGCCGCAGCTCCGCGTCCACGCCCTCGCCGTCGAGCGCGGACAGGTCCACGCCGACAAAGGGCACCGGGGCCGACTTCGCGACCATCTGGAAGGGCTGTCCCTCCGGTGCCACCAGCGACGTGCGCAGCGATTCGTGCCGCTGGACCAGGACCTCGAAGGCGTGCTTCAGCGCGGCCACGTCCAGCTCGCCGTCCAGCTCGACGGCCGCGGGGATGTGGTACGCGGGGTTGCCCGGCTCCAGCTGCTCCAGGAACCACAGCCGCTGCTGCGCGAAGGACGGCACGAGCGCGCCCTCGCGGGACACCGGCTCCAGCGCGGGCGCCAGCGTCCCCGCCTGCTCCAGACGGACGGCGTCGACACGGGCCGCCAGCGCCGCCAGCGTGGACGCGTCGAACAGCGCGCGCACCGGCAGCTCCACGCCGAAGGCGCCCCGGATGGCGGACAGCAGGCGCGTGGCGAGCAGCGAGTGCCCACCGAGCGCGAAGAAGTCATCGTGCAGTCCCACCCGCTCCACGCGCAGCAGCCGGCTCCACAGCCCCGCCAGCACCTGCTCCGTCGCCGTCCCGGGCGCGACGAAGCGGTGCTCCGAACGGGGCAGCTCCGGCGCCGGCAGCTCCTTGCGATCCACCTTGCCGTTGGCGTTGAGGGGCAGTGCGTCCAGCACCATCACGGCGGACGGCACCATCGACTCCGGCAGCTGGCGCCGCGCGTGCTCGCGGAGCGCGGCCTCGTCCAGCGTCTGGCCCGGCTTCGCGACGACGTAGGCCACCAGCCGCGTGTCCCCTGACACGTCCTCGCGCGCGACCACCACCGAGGCCGCGACCCCCTCGTGCCTTGAGAGGGCCGCTTCCACTTCGCCCGGCTCGATGCGGAAGCCGCGGACCTTCACCTGGTGGTCCACGCGGCCCAGGAACTCCAGCGTCCCATCCGCGAGCCAGCGCGCCCGGTCCCCCGTGCGGTACATGCGCGCGCCCGGCTCGTCACGGAGCGCGTCCGGCATGAAGCGCTCGGCCGTCAGGTCCGCGCGGCCCAGGTAGCCGCGCACCACGCCGTCACCCCCGATGAACAACTCACCCGGGACACCGACCGGCAGCGGTTGCAGGCGCGCGTCCAGGATGTAGAGCCCGGTGTTCGCCAGCGGCCGGCCCAGCGACACCGTTCCGGTCGTGGCCGCTTCGACGCGATGCAGGGACGACCACACCGTGGTCTCGGTGGGCCCGTACATGTTGAGCAATACTGGAACGCATGCCCGCAAGCGTGCGGCAAGGCCGCCCGGGAGCGCTTCTCCGCCCACGAGCAGCTGCCGCAGGCCTCCCAGCGCGTGCAGTGCGCGGGGCTCCTCCACGAGGGCGCGCGCGTAGGACGGCGTGCACTGGAAGTGGGTGACGGCGTGATGCTCCAGCGTCTCCGCGAGCGCGGAGGGCTCCAGGCCCGTCGGCGCGAGCACCACCTGGAAGCCGCGCGTCCAGGACCAGAGCAGCTCCAGCACGGAGATGTCGAAGGAGATGCTCGTCATCGCCAGCCACGTGCCGGGGCACGGCGAGACGTGCGCATCCATCGCGCGGAAGAAGTTCATCACCGTCCGGTGCGGCACGCCCACGCCCTTGGGCCGCCCCGTCGAACCGGACGTGTAGAGGACATAAGCGAGCGTCCGCGCGTCACGCGACGGCTCCGTGAAGTCCCCTTCCGTCACGTCGTCCAGGAAGAGGCGCCGCTCCGAAGAAGCGGAGAGCACGCCCTCCAGGCGGCGCGGGCTCACGAGGACCTTCGCTCCCGAGTCCTCCCACATCGCGGCGAGCCGCTGCGCCGGGTACGCCGGATCCAACGGCAGGTAGGCCGCGCCCGCCTCCAGGATGCCGAGCAGCCCCACGGCCAGCTCCACCGTGCGGTCCACGCAGAGCCCCACGACGGACTCCGGCCCCACGCCGCGATTTCGCAGCGCATGCGCCAGGGCCCGGGCCCGCTGGTGCAGCTCCCGGTACGTCAGCCGCGTCTCGCCCACGACGAGCGCCACGGCCTCGGGCGTCCGGGCCACCTGCGCCGCGAACCGCGACGCCACGGTGGCATCCGACGGGAAGGCCGTGTCCTCACCGCGCGACAGCGCTCGCAGGTGCATCGACTCCGAGGCATCCAGCCAAGGCAGTGCGTCCACGGGGCGTGACGGATCCGCGACCGCGGCCTCCAGCAGCACGCGCAGGTGCCCGGCGAGGCGGGCGACGGAGTCCGCGTCGAAGAGGTCGGTGGCGTACTCCAGCCAGCCCTCGAAGCCCCGGGGG
>NZ_JBKGHJ010000584.1:0-4657 GCF_046520365.1 Corallococcus sp. 4LFB | reverse complement strand
GCCCGCGTCGGTCTCCGTACCGGCATCCGTCTCGGTGCCAGCGTCCGTCTCCGTACCGGCATCCATCTCGGTGCCAGCGTCGGTCTCCGTACCGGCATCCGTCTCGGTGCCCGCGTCGGTGTCCGTCCCCGCGTCGGTGTCAGTGCCCGCGTCATTGGTGCCCGCGTCAATGATGGGCGTGGTGACCTGACAGCTGTTGTTGCAGCGGTCGCCTTCCGTGCGGTTGCCGTCGTCGCACGCTTCGCCGCTCTCGATGATGCCGTTGCCGCAGACAGGGTTCCTGTTGTCGTCATCACCACCGCACGCCGACAACACCAACAGCACCGCTGACAAAGGGACCAGCAGGTGCCGGGAAGACCAGGACATGGAGACTCCGTGTTGAGTGCTGAGCCTCCATGCAAAACACAAAATTACAAGCCGACGCAAACCAGGCCCGGTGACTTCTGGCTCGCGTCCTCGTGACCTTTGAGGTCATCGGATTCTCAAAACCCAGCACACCGGATGGGTCACCGGAACCGCTGTGACTTCAGCCTGGAGTGACAGGGGTTTGCGCGGAGGCTGAAGTCTCCAATCCATGCGCATCCAGGAAGCCCCGGACCGCCTGGGCGATCTCCGTCCCGGCCTCCAGGAGGCCCGCGTGGCCGGCGTCGTGCACCTGGAGCCAGCCGGCCTGGGGCAGCGCGCGGTGCAGCCGCTGCACCTCCGACAGGGGCACGAGGACGTCGTCGCTCGCGGCGATGATCAGCACGGGCACCCGGATGGACGGGAGGACGTCCCAGGCGTGGCCCTCCGTGAGGCCTCGCAGCGTGCGCCAATAGGCCTGCGCGCTCATGTGGTAGAGCGCGTCCAGGAACTCGGCGATGTCCTCTCGCGGGGCCCGGGGCCGCAGCGCGCCCACCGCGCGGGCGAACGGATCCGCCAGCGGGCTGGCGATGAAGGCCTTCACCGCGGGCGCCACCACCGGCACCCACGGCGTGCTGGCGGCCAGGGCGCCCTTGACGGCGCTCAACCCGAAGCGGGATGCCCGGCTCGGGTTGGCCGAGCCCGGCACGCCCGGTGTCCCCGCGATGAGCGTCATGGACGGCACCAGGTCCGGGCGCCGGCGGTACAGCTCCAGCAGGATGCGCACGCCCATGGAGAAGGCGATGTGGTGCGGCGGCTTGCCGTCGCCGCGCGCCATGGCCGCCTCGGTGACGCGCTCCAGGTCGTCCACGTGCACCTGCACGCGGTAGTCCCCGTCGCGCGACTCCTCGCTCATGCCGTGGCCGCGGTAGTCCCAGTGCACCACGCGGTGGTCCTGCTCCAGGTCGGCGACGATGTGGCGCCAGAAGTTCTCCGACGTGCCGATGCCGTTGGTCAGCAGCACCGTGGAGCGGTCCGCGAGCGCGGCGTCGCGGCCCTCCTCCGGCGTGTCCGAGCTGTGGGTGTGGACCGCCACCCGGGTGCCATCCGGGGCGGAGACGTGGTGCGTGGCGCGACGGTAGGGCATGCCATGCCCACCATGCGGCCGGGCAGGCGCGGGTGCAAGGGCGGAAGCCCCCTCCCACGAGGGCGCCCTCCCCCCGCTCGCGCGACCGGGCTGGACGCGCACGGGCCTTGCGGCAATGGTGCAGCGGATGCTCAGCGTGGAGGCGGAAGGATTGGACGTGGCGGCCGTGCTCGCCCACTACGAGGCGCACGGCTTCGCGCGCCTGGGCCGCATGCTGGACGACGCGGGCGTGGAGGCCCTGCGCGAGCGGGCGGACGACCTGATGCTCGGCCGCGTGGTGTACCCGGGGATGTTCTTCCAGCCGGACGCCACCACCGGCCGCTACGAGGACGCGCCGCTGGGGCTGGGCTGGCAGGGCCCGTCCCTGGAGTACCGCAAGCTGGAGAAGCTGGAGAAGGATCCGCGCTTCCTCGCGTGGCTGGAGAACCCGCTGTTCGAGCGCATCGCCCGCGCGCGCATCCCCGGCGACATCGTCCTGTACCGCGCCATCCTCTTCCACAAGGGCCCCGCGGGCGGCAGCAACCTGCCCTTCCACCAGGACGGCGGAAAGCTGTGGGGCCTCACGCGCGAGCCGGACCTTCAAATCTGGACCGCGCTGGACGACGCGCCGGAGGGCGGCGGCTGCCTGGAGGTCATCCCCGGCAGCCACCGCGCGGGGCTGGTGACGGCGCTGGGCGGCGTGATTCCGCCGGACCGCGTGGAGGCGGCGGACGCGGAAGGACACGTGGTGCCCCTGCCGGTGCGGGCCGGGGAGGCGCTGCTCGTGCACAACCACGTCTGGCACCGCTCCGGGCGCGGCCGGCCCGGCCAGCGGCGGCGCGCGTTCTCCGCCTGCTACATGAGCGCGGACACCACCTGCGTGCGCAAGAAGAAGGCCCCGCGCGTGTTCCCGCCGGTGTTCCGCCACCCGGTGCGCGGCGGCTGAAAGGCCCTATCATCCGGGGCGTGTCCGGACACCCTGGAGTCCTCGTCGCCGAACAGCCCCACTACCTGCCGTGGGTGGACTTCTACGAGCAGGTGGCGCGCGCCGGCACGCTGGTGGTGCTGGACGACGTGCAGTGGCTCCGGCGCGGCTGGCAGCGCCGCACGCGCGTCGCCCTGCCCCACGGCGTGCCCACGCCGCCCCCGTCCGAGCCCGGCTTCCAGTGGCTGTCCATCCCGCTGGAGGATCCGCACCGCGACACGCGCATCCGCGACCTGGCGGTGGACTCGAGCCAGCCCTGGGCGCGCAAGCACCTCAACGCGCTGGTGACGCTCTACGGAGGCCGGCCCCACTTCCGCGCGCAGGTGCTGCCGCTCGTGGAGCCCTTCTACGACGCCGCCGCGCGCGAGTCCGGCCCGGGGTCGCTGTTGCGCGTGCTCCTGTCCAGCATGGCGCTGTTCTACAGGCCACTGGGCCTGGAGCCAGACCTGGTGTGCTCCTCCACGCTGGAGCGCCGGGGCGAGGACAAGACGCAGCGGCTGGTGGAGTACTGCCTCCAGACGGGCGCGCACACGTACTACTCGGGGACGGGCTCCACGGTGTACCTGAAGCCCGAGCGCTTCCGCGCGGTGGACGTGCGCCTCTTGTGGCAGCGCTTCCGCCACCCGGACTACGCGCAAGGCCGCGAGGGGCGCTTCGTGACGGGGCTGTCCATCGTGGACGTGCTGGCCAACGTGCCCGTGGAGACGGTGCGCACGTGGCTCCAGCCGTCGCCGTGGGGGCCGTTCGCGGGGGACGGCCCCCAGCCGCTTCAGCGGGCGGACGCGGAGGTGGGCGCGGACGCCTCCGGCTTGTCGAAGCGCACGAAGTAGCTGCGCACGGCGGCGTCCAGCAGCGTGGGGTCCAGGCGCGGCGTCACGCCCTGGTAGTTCGCCATGTCGATGACCTGATCCAGCAGGTCGCGAGGCTGGCACGCGGCGAACGGCCGGTGCAGCGGGCGGTAGTGCTCGTCGATGAGGTAGTCCACGGCGCGCGCGTCGTAGGGCACGCCGCGCTTCTTGCACATCATCTGGAAGATCTCGTGGAACTGCTCCTCGTCCGGGCGCTGCACCTCCAGCTTGTAGCGGACGCGGCGCAGGAAGGCGTCGTCCACGAGGTCGCTCGGGTCCAGGTTGGTGGAGAAGGCGGCGAACACGTCGAAGGGCACCTGGATCTTCTTGCCGGTGTGGAGCGTGAGCATGTCCACGTCGCTCTCCAGCGGGACGATCCACCGGTTGAGCAGGTCCTTGGGGGACACCTTCTGCCGGCCGAAGTCGTCGATGAGGAGCATCCCGTTGGACGCCTTCATCTGGAACGGCGCCTCGTAGTACTTCACCTCCGGGGTGTAGACGAGGTCGAGCATCTCCAGCGTGAGCTCGCCGCCCACCACCACCAGCGGCCGGCGGCAGCGCACCCAGCGGCGGTCGTACGAGGGCATGCCGGGCTCGTCGTCCACGGCGCGGTGGATGTTCGCGTCGAACATCTTCACGACGAAGTCGTCGATGAGCAGCGCGTGCGGGACGAAGATGTCCCCGCCGTAGCAGTTGACCATGCCCTGGCAGATGGCCGTCTTGCCGTTGCCCGGGGGGCCGTAGAAGAAGATGGCTCGCCCGGAGTTCATCGCCGGGCCGATGCCGTCGAAGATGTAGTCGCGGATGATCAGGTCGCCGAACTTGTCCTCCATGCGCTGGCGGGTGATGCGGTTGCCGCGCACGGTCTGCTGCTTCACGGCGGCGACCCACTCGTTGAACGGCACGGGCGCCGGGCCGTTGTAGCGGTTGCGGTCCAGGATCTGCCGCAGCACGTCCGTCACGAAGGTCGTGAGCTGGTAGATCATCGTGGAGCGGCCCACGCCGGAGCCGCCACCACCGCGGATGTCGATGTACTTCTGCCGGCGCAGGCCCTCGATGACCTCGTCCACCAGCGTGGTGGGCAGTTGCAGGCGCGTGGCCACGTCCATGCCGCGCATCTCGCCCGCGAAGAAGATGGCCTTGAGGACCAGCTCCTCCACGAAGGTCGCGTTGAGGCCAGCCTCCTGGAGCGTCTTGGGCTGCGCGGGCCAGAAGCGGTTCGTCATCGGCGCATCCGACGCTTCACCGCGCCGGAAGCCGCGCCGCTCCGGGCCCACGTAGCCCTGCGGAGGCACCGAGGACGCGGCGCGACGGTCGGAGCTGGCGGGGCTGCTCGGGCCGCGGCGGTCCGCCTCC
>NZ_JBKGHJ010000583.1:0-4659 GCF_046520365.1 Corallococcus sp. 4LFB | reverse complement strand
CCGGGCACGCCGCGCCCTGGCCGGGTGGGGCCTGGCCCGAGCCGTCCCGCGAGGCGGTGGTTCACCCGCTGTTCCGGTCCGGAGAGAACGCGCTCCAGGGCTTCCTCGTGATGGGCGTCAGCCCGCGCCGCTCGCTGGACGCGGCGTACCAGGACTTCTTCGACCTGGCGGCCGGGCACATCGCGACGGCGGTCTCCAACGCGCGGGTCCACGAGGAGGGCCGCCTCACCACCCGCCGCGCGCAGCTGGGCGCGGACGTCGGCGCGGCGCTGACCCGCGCCGAGCCGCTGGGCGACCAGCTGCGGCAGTGCTGTGAAGCCATCGTGAAGCACGTGGACGCGGCGTTCGCGCGGATCTGGGTGCTGGACCCGGCGCGAAACGTCCTGGTGCTCCAGGCGAGCGCCGGCATGTACACCCACGTGGACGGCGCGCACAGCCAGGTGCCCGTGGGGGCGCTCAAGATCGGCGCCATCGCCCAGACGCTTCAGCCGCACCTCACCAACGACGTGCTGAACGACGAGCGCGTGGGCGACAAGGCCTGGGCGGCCCGCGAGGGCTTGCGCTCCTTCGCCGGCTATCCGCTCGTCGTGGGCGGGGAGCTGGCGGGCGTGATGGCGCTGTTCTCCCGGAACGTGCTGGACGCGGACACGCTGCGGCTGATGGCCTCCGTCTCCAACTCCATCGCCGTGGGCGTCGAGCGCAAGCGCGTGGAGGACGAGCGGACCCTGGCGCTGGCCCGGGAGCAGGCGGCGCTCGCCGAGGCCGAGCGGCAGCGCTCCCGGCTGGAGTCGCTCTTCATGCAGGCCCCCGCGGGCATCTGCGTCCTGCGCGGGAGCGACCACGTCTACGAGTTCGCCAACCCGCGCTACCTGGAGCTCATCGGGGGGCGCGACGTCGTGGGCAAGCCGCTGAGGGACGCGCTGCCTGAGCTGAAGGACATCGTCGTGCCGCTGCTGGACGGGGTGTACCGCTCGGGCGAGCCGTTCTTCGGGGACGCGCTCATGGTGCCGCTCATGCGCGAGGGCCGGCTGGAGGACCGCTTCTTCAACTTCATCTACCAGCCCATCTACGACGCCTCCCGGGCGGTGGAGGGCATCGCCGTCATCGCCTTCGAGGTGAGCGAGCAGGTCCGGGCCCGCCAGCGCGCGGAGCGGCTCACGCAGGAGCTGGCGGTCACCAACCAGGACCTCGATCAGTTCGCCTACGTCGCGTCACACGACCTGAAGGCCCCGCTGCGCGGCATCGCGAGCCTGTCGGAGTGGATTGAAGAAGCGCTCGTGGACAAGATGGACGGCGAGACGCGCGACCAGATGCGCCTGCTGCGCGGCCGCGTGCACCGGCTGGAGGCGTTGATCAACGGCATCCTCAGCTACTCGCGCGTCAGCCGGATCCGCGAGAAGGTGGAGGCGGTGGACGTCGGCGCGCTCCTGTCGGAGAGCCGGGATCTGCTCGCGCCCCCGCCGGAGGTGCGCATCGTCATCGGCGAGGGGATGCCCACGCTCCAGGCGGAGCGCGCGCCGCTGCAGCAGGTCTTCCTGAACCTGATGAGCAACGCCCTCAAGCACGCGGGGCGGCCGGACGTGCGCATCGACATCGGCTGCGCGGACGCGGGCGCGTTCCACGACTTCACGCTGAAGGACAACGGGCCCGGCATCGACCCGCGCTTCCACGAGCGCATCTGGGGCATCTTCCAGACGCTGGAGAGCCGCGACAAGGTCGAGGGCACGGGCATCGGGCTGTCCGTGGTGAAGAAGATCGTCGAGACCCGGGGCGGGCGCGTGGCCCTCGAGTCCGAGCCGGGCGCGGGCGCGACGTTCCACGTCTTCTGGCCCAAGCAGCCCCGCGTGCTTCCGTAGCCCGCGCGGGCTACGGAAGGCCGCGGGGCCCCGCGCTCACTCCAGGACGCGCTCCAGGGTCAGGAAGGGGCGCTGCGCGGGGATGTTCCGGCCGCGGCAGACCTCGATGAACTTGTTCGATTCGATCATCTGGGGCGCGGTCTCGTCGTACTGGAGCACCATGACGTGGCGCAGCCAGGGCTCCTGGCCCATGGCGTAGACGAACACCTCGCGCGGGTTCAGGTGGTTGAGGATCTCCGTGGCGCGGGCGCTGTCGGAGCCGTTGAGCCGCCGCGACTGGTCCATCTTGCGCGGCAGGGGCTGGCTGAGCAGCGGGCCGTACATCCAGCTCATCGGGCCGCCCTCGCACTCCATGCCCAGGTAGAGCGCGTCCAGCGGGCCCACCAGCTGCGCCAGGTGCTGGTACATGCGCGGCTCCAGCGCGTTGGAGTCCGCGGCCATCAGCATGGAGCGGCCCGCCAGCCGCACCAGGTGCGCCGTCTTCGCCTGCACCGCCAGGTCGCTGTGCTCGCCGATGAAGGGGATGCCCATCAGCGACCCGCCGGGGATGGCAATCTCCTGCAGGTCGTCGATTTCAATGACGTTGCGGAAGCCCGTCTTCTCCAGCACCAGCCGCAGCGACGGGTCCGCCAGCGAGTACGCGTTCGCGCGGGGCACGACGATGGTCCCGATGCGGTGACGCAGCTGCAGCAGCGTCTCCATCATCAGGTGGTCCGCGTGGCCGTGGGTGATGAGGACGTAGTCGATCTTCTCCGGCAGGTCCGCGTGGGTGAAGCGCTGCTGCTCGGTGGGGAACTCGTAGCTGATGACGGGGTCGGTGAGGACGGACACCTCCCGCGTCTCCATCAGCACGCACGCGTGGCCGAAGTAGCGCACGCGCACGCCGGGGCCGGTGTAGGGCTCCGGCTTGCGTGGGGCGGTCTCCGTGAAGAGGTCCGCGAACGCCTCCGCCGCGGACGCCGGCACGCCCAGCATCTCCGCCACCTGGCCGGGGCTGCCCGGCGTGTGGCGCATGCGGAAGAGCGCGTCGATGCCCTCGTGCCGGAAGGGCACCTGGAGCCACAGGGGCGAGTCCCCCTCCAGGCGCGGGGTGCTGAAGACGTACTTGCGAGCGTCGCCGGAGACGCGCATCAGCGAGATGCTCTGCGACGACTCCTTGTAGAGGCTGCTGCGGTAGAGCAGCGCCTCCATGATGCGGGCGTTGGCCCGGTGGGCCAGGTCATACGTGAGCTCCACGTAGCCCCGGAGCATCTCCGGCACCTTGGCGTAGAGCGGCTCCAGCGACTCGCCCTTGGAGCTGGCCAGCAGCTGCTCCAGGTCCGACACGGCCTTGGTGTAGGCCAGCATGTCCGCGTGATCCCGCATGGTGCGCTCCAGCAGCGCCTTCACGTCTCCCACGCGCGACACGGGGTGGTTGATGAAGGGGCCGCCCATCAGCGCCGGGTTCTGGAGCGCGGCCACGTGCACGTCCGGGTTCGCGACGAACGACTGCATCAGCTTCAGGTGCAGGCGGGACACGAACAGCGGCGCCGTGGCGGGGGAGATGAGGTACCACCACACGTACCACTGGTTGAACAGCGGCTCGATGGCGACATCGGGCTTCAGGTACATCGGGCGGTCGAGCATGGGGGCCTCGCGGGGGCGTCCGCCGGGACCCTTGGGGCCGGCGTAGGGGGGAGGTTGCTGCCAGGGTGGGGAAGCAGGCGCCCGGGCAAGCCCGGAAGCACGCGTGTCCCGGCAATGTTGATGATTCCCCGGCTGACTTCAAGGCACCGGCTGCCGTGCCAGGACCGGGGGAGGGCGCCCGGGGGGCCGGGAATCCAGTGCTGAGCTGGGGGTGATTCCGGGGAACCCTGGGCTGTCTTGGTGTCAAAGGTCACAGCTTCAGAGAAATGCAAGAACTACCGACATCGCATTTCTCGCTCGGTTTTTTTAGCGATAAAACAATGACCCTTTCGTGCAGGTCCGTCCCCCGGCGGCCCCTGCACGGCCATCCACCTTGAGGAACGTCGACCATGCTCTTGGCGAGCCACGCGTCGTCTATTGCGACCTTGCTGGATCTTCTCGAGGCACGGGTCCAGGGGGCGGCGGAGGCGCGGCTCTACACCTTCCTGGAGGAGGGTGAGGAAGGGGCGCTGACGTACGGGGGGCTGGCGTCACGGGCCAGGGCGATCGCCGTCGCGGTGGCGGCGCACGCGCGCGCGGGGGACCGGGTGGTGCTGCTGTATCCGCCGGGCCTGGAGTACGTGGCGGGGTTCTTCGGGTGCCTGTCCGCGGGGGCGGTGGCGGTGCCCGCGTACCCGCCGGATCCGTCGCGGCTGGAGCGCACGCTGCCGCGCCTGCGAGCCATCATCCAGGACGCGCGGGCGACGGTGGTGTTGACGACGTCGTTCGTGCTGTCGATGGCGGAGTTCCTGTTCGAGCAGGCGCCGGAGCTGCGGGACGTGAAGTGGCTGGCGACGGACGCGCTGTCGCCGGACGAGGCCTCCGCGTGGCGTGCGCCGGCGGTGACGGCCGACACGCTGGCGTTCCTCCAGTACACGTCCGGGAGCACGGGCACGCCCAAGGGCGTGATGCTCACGCACGGGAACCTGCTGCACAACCTGTCGCTCATCCATGGCGCGTTCCAGGCGCGGCCGGACAGCGTGGGCGTCATCTGGCTGCCGCCGTACCACGACATGGGTCTCATCGGCGGCATCCTGGAGCCGCTGTACGGGGGCTTCCACACGGCGCTGATGTCGCCGCTGTCGTTCCTCAAGCGGCCCATGGCGTGGCTGGAGGCGGTGTCGCGCTTCGGGGGCAC
>NZ_JBKGHJ010000582.1:0-4671 GCF_046520365.1 Corallococcus sp. 4LFB | reverse complement strand
CGCGGGTGGGGCAGGGCGCGCGGCTGGAGCGCTGCGCCGTGTTCGAGGAGACGCAGGTGGCGCCCGGTGAAGCGCTCACCGAGGTGCTCGCGTGGGGCCCGCACCGGGTGCCCGCGCCGCTGCCGGGGCGCTGACCGGCTGCCTCAGGGCGTGGGGGCCGCGGTGGCCGTCACGCCCGAGCCGTCCGGCTTCCAGCCCACCTCCAGCACCTGCTTGGGGCCGAACGTCACGCGCAGCTTCTGTCCCGGCGCGGTCCACTTGAGCTTCGGCTCCAGGCCCACCGCTTCGTCGGGTTGCCGCGCCAGGACGTGCTCCTCGCCGTCCTGGATGGCGCTGTCGCAGGTGTTCCACGTCAGCAGGAGCGTGCGCGTGGGGCCCTGCTTCTCCAGGCGCACCAGCTGCAACCGGATGTCGTCCGCGGCGCCGCAGGCTCCGCTGGTGTAGCGGCCCATCATGGCTCCGTGAGGAGCTCCACGAGCCCGGGCGTGCCGTCCTTGAACCGGAACGTCTCCACGGGCCCTTCGGACAGGGTGCCGCGCAGGTCGCCCGGCGCGCGGGAGAGGAACAGCGTCGTCGTTCCCTCCAGGCTCTTCACCGGCACGCGGGTGGTGCCCTCGCCCAGGAACCGGGCGGGAGGACCGAAGGTGGCGGTGACGGGCCGGTAGCGGGTGACGGCGTCCAGCTGCACGGAGCAGGTGCGCAGCCCGAAGCTCTCGGGGGACTCGCGCAGCACCCGCAGGCCCGCCCAGCTGTCGCCGGTGCGCAGGAAGTACGGCGGCAGGTCCTCGAAGGCCTGCTTCGCCCCCGGGCCCTTGGGCGCGGGCTGGCCCAGCTCCGGCAGGCCCTCCACCAGCTTCGCCGTGAGCGGCGTCGCGAGCGTGATGACCTTCAGCGTCTCCGCGTCCGCCCACTTCGGGGCCGGGTGCGTGGAGCGCAGCCGTTCCTTCGTGCCCACCGGCCCCGCGTCGATGGCGTCCACCCGCACGCGCAGCCTGCGCACGCCGTCCCTGGGGACGAACAGCAGCGCGCCGGGCTGGAGCACGGCGCGCACGTGGTAGCCCGTGGGCGTCCTGCGGGCCTCGTACGTCGCGTCGCCCGGGCCCAGGGCGGGGGACAGGCCCGCGTAGCGGTCCAGGTCATAGAGCACGGGGGCGCGGCCATCCGGGAAGAAGCCCAGGTGGGCCAGCCCCACCTGCGACCGGAGCCGCTTCGCGGGGGCCCTGCCCAGCATCCCGCGCGCGGACCGGACGTCGTCCTCGCATTCTCCGGGCTCCAACGGCCCGGACATGCCCGGGTCCTGCCCCTGGATGATGGCGTCCAGCGCCTTGGGGTCGTCCTTCCCGCGCACCGTGAAGAGGCCGCCGCGAGGCGCGGTGGTGACGAGCCGCGCGGGCATCAGCGCCTCCGGGGCCTCCAGTCCCAGCCACACCTCCACGTGGTCCGAGTGGATGTCGTCCTTCGCGGCCGACGGCGTCGTGTCCACCACGTCCACGTCCAGCACCAGCCGCTGCCCGTCCGACGTCAGCGTCGCGACGGACGGGGAGGTCTTCTCTCCGGGGGCCACCAGCGGCTGGGAGAAGTCCGGGGCGGCGGCCGTCAGCAGCAGGCCGGTCAGCAGGGGCCACGACATGGGAGCTCCTCAAGACGAAGGCCCGCGCTCCTTTTCGGGGCACGGGCCTTCACACGTTCAGCGTTCGGTCCCTGGCTTCAGGCGTTGTGCCAGCGCGCCAGCACGCAGGTGACGTTGTCGTTGCCGCCCGCCGCGTTGGCCAGGTCGATGAGCTGCCCGCAGGCCTTCTCCAGCTCCGGCGTGCGCGACAGGATGTCCTGCATCTGCGCGTCGGTGATCATGCCGCTCAGGCCGTCCGAGCACAGCAGGAAGACGTCGTTCTCCAGCGGATCCACGCGGGTGACGTCCACCTGCACCTGCTCCTTCATCCCCAGCGCGCGGACAATCACGTTCTTGTGGGGGAAGTTCTCGATCTCCTCCGGCGTGAGCTTCTTCGCCTTGAGGTAGTCGTTGAGCAGCGAGTGGTCCTCCGTCACCTGCTGGAGCATGCCGCCGCGGAAGAAGTACACGCGGCTGTCGCCCACGTGGCCCACGTAGGCCGCGCTCTCCGCGAAGTGCACGGACACGATGGTGGTGCCCATGCCCTTGTACTTGGAGTCCGTCGTGGCGCGCTCGAAGATGCGCGCGTTGGCCAGCTTGATGCCGGTGGACAGCCGGTTCTCGTCGTAGTTGCGCTGCTTGTCCATCTTGAAGGGCCAGGTGGCGTCCTGGTCCTTGGACGTCATGCGGAAGAACTCACCCAGCTCGTCCACCGCGATGCGGCTGGCGATCTCACCGGACGAGTGACCGCCCATGCCGTCCGCCACGACCACGAGGTTCTCCTCGGTGAGCACGAGGTAATTGTCCTCGTTGTGGTTCCGCTTCATCCCGACGTGGGTGCTGCCAGCGACCTCGATGCGCATGCGAAGGGACTCTTCCGGGGAGAGGCGTGAAAATCGCGGCGCGACGTTAACAAAGCGCTCCGAAAGGGGTCAAAAACCTCTCGTCTGTCGCTGCGGTCCACCCTCCGGGTGCGGGCGGACGGGGCGGCCCCAGCCCCCTGGCCCTGTCAGGCACCGGGGGCCTCCCCCGGGGTGAAGACCAGGCGGTCGCCCTCCTGGGTGCCGCTGGCCCCGAGCACGCCCGCGGGCAGCTCCAGGACGGAGCGGGCCTTGAAGTAGATGGACGAGGTGCGCCAGGGGGGCATGGCGGACAGTTGCTTGACGATGCGCCCTTCCGCGTCCAGGAAGGCGACGTCGATGGGGATGCGCATGAAGAAGGTGTGGATGGAGTTGCAGGGCTCGATGTGCATCCCGCCCCCCATGGGCAGCGAGGCGCGGCCCATGAGCCCCTGGAAGCGCTGGACGAAGGACTCGGCGCGCTCCGCGCGGTCCGCGAGCAGCCGCTGCCGCGTTTCGTTGGTCACCCTCCAGTGCATGTCCGGTGTTCTATCCCATGCTTGAGCCCCTGGCGTCCCCCCTGCACCTGGTCCTCGTGTCCCCGCAGATTCCGCCCAACACCGGCAACGTGGCCCGGCTGTGCGCGGTGACGGGCTGCCGGCTCATCCTGGTGGAGCCCCTGGGGTTCTCCATCGACGACCGCAACCTGAAGCGGGCGGGGCTGGACTACTGGGACAAGGTGTTCCTGAAGCTGTACCCGACCTACGACGCCTACGTGGCGGAGTACCCCCAGGCCCGCCGGTGGCTGTTCTCCGCGAGGGCGGAGACGTCGCTGTACGCGGCGCGGTTCGAGCCGGGGGACCACCTGGTGTTCGGCTCGGAGGTGACGGGGCTGTTGCCGGAGGTGATGGAGGGGGGGACGGGGACGCCGGTGACCATCCCGATGCTGCCGGAGCGCCGGAGCTTGAATCTTTCGACGTCGGTGGGGATTGGCGCCTACGAGGCGCTGCGTCAGGTGCAGCTGGGCACGGCGGCCAGGCAGGCACCGCCGTCGAATTGAGGGGCGGGCGGGACGGGCTACACTCCGGGGCAGAATGTCCGCCTCGCAGGTCGCCGAAGCGCTGTATGCCGCCCACAAGTCCCGAGCCACCGGCCGGCTGACGCTGCACGCCGGTGGACGCGAGTCCGCGCTGTGGCTGCGCGAGGGCGACCTCGTGGGGGCTCGGCTGGGCTTCGGGTACCAGACGCCGGCGCAGGCGCTCTTCCAGAACGGGCTGTTGGGCGTGGACGCCCTGGACGCGCTGTGGGCGCGGGGGGGAGCGGCGGCGCCGGACGAGGAGCTGCTGGAGGACAGCGGGCTGAAGCCCGCGGTGGTGCACGAGCAGCAGGTGCTGGCGCAGGTGCGGCGGCTGAGCGAGCTGGCGGAGCGCGCGGACTTCGAGGCGGAGGCGGTGGAGGCGGCGGGTGGGTTCGCGCCCATCGCGGGCGTGCGGGTGGTGCGCGCGGCGCTGGAGCCGGCCCCGAGCGAGGCCCTGTCCGCGAGGGTCTACCGCTGCCCGGAAGTGGCCGCGTGCGAGCCGTGGCTGACGGATGCGTCGGAGCGGGGGTTGTTGGAGACGCTGGGGGCGTTCCGGCAGCCGGAGGCGCTGACGGGGGCACAGCAGGCGCTCTTGCGCGTGCTGGAGCGCGAGGGCCGCATCGAGGCCCTGTCGGTGGAGGAGTGGGAGGAGCGCGAGCGGCTGCGGCGCGAGGAGGAGCTTCGGCAGGCGGAGGAGGAGGCCTGGGAGGATTGAGGAGGCGCGCCGGCGAGCGAGGAGGCGGAGCGGCGCGCGGAGGAGGCGCGGCTCGCGGAGCTGGCGCGCATCGAAGCCGAGCGACTC
This sequence comes from Corallococcus sp. 4LFB, assembly GCF_046520365.1. Taxonomy (NCBI): domain Bacteria; kingdom Pseudomonadati; phylum Myxococcota; class Myxococcia; order Myxococcales; family Myxococcaceae; genus Corallococcus; species Corallococcus sp. 4LFB. The sequence goes on along the minus strand of NZ_JBKGHJ010000582.1, from coordinate 343 downwards.
GCGGAAGAGGCTCGGCTCGCGGAGCTTGCGCGCATCGAAGCCGAGCGACTCGCGGAAGAAGCACGGCTGGCCGAAGAGGCTCGGCTTCGCGCTGAAGAAGAAGCTCGCCTCGCAGAAGAGGCGCGGCTAGCGGAAGAGGCGCGGCTTCGCGCCGAAGAGGAAGCTCGTCTCGCGGAAGAGGCACGGCTTCGGGCGATCGAGGAAGCGCGGCTGGCTGAAGAGGCGAGGCTCGCGGAAGAGGCTCGGCTTCGCGCGGAGGAAGAGGCACGCCTGGCAGAAGAGGCGCGCCTCGCGGAAGAGGCTCGGCTCGCAGAAGAGGCCCGCCTTCGCGAAGAGGAAGAGG
>NZ_JBKGHJ010000581.1:0-4680 GCF_046520365.1 Corallococcus sp. 4LFB | reverse complement strand
GGGAGGTCGGGGAGTCACTCTTCGTCGTCGTCACGGTGGCAGTCACCTCGGGAAGCGTCGCGGGGGGAGCGACGGCCGCAGGTGTGGCCTCCGGCCCGATGGGAGCTGCGGCCTGGCCAGCTTGAGGTTTTTCTATATATGGCGCTACTTCTTGGCCGGTGACGGCCTGCGGCTGCGGTGAGTCCGTCCGCAGTGAGAAGTACGCCCCATACGCGAGGGCCATGGTCAGCAGCCCCGCCCCCAGCATACGCCCCATCCTGAGTCGCGAGAGGAACGAGCGCCGCCCTGCCTCGACGACGGGGGCCACAGGCGCCATTTGCCGCGCGCGTCCGCCTCCATTGCGGCTTCCGCCCCCACCCCGCCCTCAAGCGCCAAGCCCGGCCCATGCGCCTCCACGGGCCAGGGGGCCGCAGGCGCCAGCGGGGCCTCGAGTGGCAATGCTGCAGGCCTGCCTTCGCCCAGCAGCTCCGGCCCCTGCGCCTTGCCCCGGCGCATCTGGCGCAGGGGCCGCTTCGCCCACCGAGCCAGCTTGTCCACCTCACCCTCGGTGGTGGCCGAGTTCGGGCCATACGAGTCAAACAAGGGCGTGTCCCACGCCTCCCCTTCCGCCCCGGCCAGGAGCTCTTCCAGGGCTGCACAGACAGTGCTCGCGGCAGGACGTGCAGCAGGGTCCTTCTCCAGCAGCCGCATGCACAACATGCCCAGCGGCTCCGGGACGAAGCGGTTGACGTGGTGAGGGGACACAGGCGAATTGCCAATGACACTCCGGATGTAGTCCTCTTCCGTCCCCACGTCGAAGGGCAGCCTCGCCGTCAGGAGACGGTAGAGGAGGGTGCCCAGGGCCCACATGTCATCCGAGGGGGCGGACACGTAGCGGAAGCCTCTCTGGCCAAGATGCTCCCGCAGGAAGAGCCAAGCCTCGGGGGGCCGGAACTCCATCGTCCCCGGCGGCAGCAGGGATTGGGTGACACCGGAGGGGGCGCCCGCGTAGTCCCCAATGCCGTAGTCCACCAGCACCGCCAGGCCGTCCGCGTCGCGCACCATGACGTTGGCGTCCTTCACGTCCCGGTGCACCACTCCCGCCTCGTGCGAGGCTGCCAGCGCCCTCGCCATGTCGAGCGTCACCTTCGCAATTCGCCGGGCCGAGGGGTTCTCATCCTTCACCCACGCGCTCAGCTTCCGCCCCTCCACGTACTCCATGGCGATGAGGGCGAAGTCGCGCTCCTCGGCTTGCCAGTAGGTGAAGCCGCGAATGCCCACCACGTTCGGGTGCGTCAAGCGCAGGAGGATGGAGACTTCCTTCTCCACCCGCCCCTCCACGCGCTGCCGCTCCACGAGCTTCAGCGCGCAGGGCTGCCCGTCGTTCGTTGCGAGGTACACGGTGCCGAAACCACCTCGGTCCAACTGCCTCACCACCGTGTAGCCCTTCACCACGTCCCCAGGGGACAGCACGGCTGGGGGGCCGTTGTCCCTCATGGCGACGTCCTCCTGGCGGCTCTGTAGGACGGCAGGACTGCAACCACGCGCATGCGATTCCCTCCCGGCGCCGGCCCACGCTACCAGAAGCCCAGGGAAATCGCGCGAAGTCTTATCCCACCTCCCACCACCACCAACCACGACAGGTCGAGCCACAGTCCAGGTGAATTCAACTAGACTATAGGGTATAGTTTACTTGGAATGCATATCCCCCCTGACGCCCTCACCTTCGCCCCGCCGAAGAGGCGCTCGCGCCCTTTGCCTGCCATCCTCGGCGAGGCCCTGCGCGCCGCCCGCCTCCGCGCGGGCTTGCAGCAGACAGAGGTAGCGAGGCTCATCGACATCTCCCGCAACGCCTACAGCCGGCTCGAGCGGGGACTGATGCTTCCCAGCGTCCCGACGCTGTTCCGCCTGTGCACCGTCGTCGGCACCACCCCCAACGAGCTGCTGGGCTTCTCCTACGCGCTGCCGCCGGGCACGAGCGCTACCGCCAAGGACGCCCTGCGACGCCGCGTGCGCCAGTTGGACGGGCGCCAGGCCCTTGCCCTCATTCAGCTCCTCTCAGGCATGCGCTGATGGAATCGCACTCCCTTGACAACGAGCAACTCAGGTATACTCCCTTGTACCTATGAACGAACAGCTTGCTGCGCACCTTGGAAGCATCGCCCGCCTTGCTCGGGAGCAGATGAGTCTGACGCAGGTCCAAGTCGCGGAGCGCGTGGGGCTGGCCTCTGCCGTCTACAGCCGTGTCGAGCGCGGACACATGATTCCCAGCGTCGAGACGCTGAAGAAGTTGTGCATTGAGCTGATGGTCTCCCCCGAGGACATGATGGGGCTCACCGAATCCCCCAACAGCGGGAGTCCAACGCGGGCGGACGACGACGTCACCCTGCGGCGGCTGCTCTTCCTCGCACGGAAGCTCGACGCGTCGAAGCTGGACGCCCTCGTCCGCATCACCACCGAGTTGGCCCGCTGAAGCAGTGCCCCGAGGGCACCCGCCCCTCCAGAAGCAGGCTGCGTGCGGCTGGCGCCTCGAGCAGGGAGCAGGCTTGGCGGGCAGAGCCCCATGCCTCGGGGCCCTGCACCGGAGTACGCGCGCCCCCAACCCGAGCGGACTCCGGCGATGACGGAGCGCCTCCCCGTCCGAAGGAGGAGGCACCCCGCTACGCCGCGCCGCGCTCCGCCAACTCCTCATTCACGTCGGCGAGCTGCGCCTCCAGGGCTTTCTTCCTCAGTTGGAGGCGGGCCACATCATCCAGCCCCGCCTCCTCGTCGAGGCGTCTCTCCTTCGGAGGGTCAGGCTCCAAGTCCTCACGCACCTCCACCGTGAGGACGTCGCCCGCACGGATGTCGTTGGCGTAACACCACCTCAGGCGCTCGCGGTACTCCCTGCCCACGGAGCCCCCAAGGTGGAGGTCCACCTCCGGGTTGTCGCGCGTCTCATCATCGGGGCGGCGCACCCACGTCAGAATGGTGGAGACAACACCGAAGCCCGACACCCCCGCGGTTGCGACGTGCCGGCCATTGCGCAGTAGGCGAAAGCAGAGCATCGGCGGCCTACTCCTTCTTCGGGAGCCCCAACTCGTGCTTCTCCAACCCATCCGGGTAGAGGCCGGCCTCGCCGAACTCCACCTGGTCACGGAGTACCCCACCCTCGGACACCACAAGGGCAGCCTCCTGGGCGGCCTCCGCGCGCCCATAGGGCTTGCGGAGCTGGGCGTGGGCGACACCGCGCAACGCATCCCTCATGTCCGCCGCCGTCGCGAAGCGCTCCTCGGGGTTGAGGCGCAGGGCCGTGTGCAGCACCGCCTTGAGGTCCTCGTTGAGGTGAGCCACCGCCTTCTCGACGACGGCCGGACCGAACTTCTCCATGAGGGCCTGCATCTGCTGCAGCGGCAACGAGGGATGCGACTCCGCGACAAACCGGCTCTCCTTCGCCACCACCGGGACGTCGCGCACCTCGAAGAGGTGCTTCCCCGTGAGGCATTCCACCAGCAACACCCCCAGGCTGAAGACGTCGGAGCGCGGTGTCAGCCCTTCCTTGCGGAGGTATTCGGGAGAGGCATAGGCCACATCCCCTCGCAGCAGATTCTCCGGCGACTCCTCCCGCCCCACCAGCAGCGAGAATGCCGAGCCGAAGTCCAGCACCTTCACCTCCCCCTGCAGGCCCAAGGCGATGTGCCGGGGACTCACGTCACGGTGGACGATGCCCAGAGGCACGCCCTTCTCTGACGTCAGCGTGTGCGCGTAGTGCAGCGCGTCCGCAACCTCCGCCCCCACGTACAAGCCAAAGCCCTCCGAGAGGGACTTGCCCCGCACCAACGCCGCGCACACCAGCGTCTCCAGTGAGGGCCCGCCCACGTACTCCATGACGCTGAAGGGGACGTCCTCCTCTTCATCCACCTGCATGTGGAAGACTTGAGCGATGTTGGGGTGATTGAGGCGAAAGGCCAACTGCACCTCTTCAATCATCCGCTTGCGCATCATGTACGTGGATGGGCTGGCAATCTTGCGGACCAGACACGGACCGGACAGCGCTCCATCCTCCACGCGCCGCTCCGCCTTCAGGAGCTTCTCGCCATTCGACCGCACTTCGATTTCCCGCACCGCCTCGTAGCGGACGCCCTCCACTTCGAAGAGGAAGCGTGGCGCACTGGGGCTGGGCGGAGCGGAGGGCTTGGGCGGTAACTCCTCCGTCGACACTTCATCTTCCGAACGCTTCGTCATGGCTGTGAATCCTCCTGAAAGAAGGGGCGCGGCCCCACGGACACTGAGATTCGCCGTCGCGGACAACTCTCCGGAATCTGCTAGGTACAGTTGACTGGACCGTCGAATTAACATGACCTTTGGGAGGCTGTGAAGCCCTCTGCCCCTCGTAGCGGACAGGCCGCCTCCCATGAGCGCCTATCCCCGCCTGGGTGCAAGCGGCCCCAGCCCCGGCTTCGCAGAGAGGCATGGGCTGCTCGCAAAGGAAAAATGACGCATGAGTGAAACCGTTGACTGGGGGCCGATTCGCGAACTGGCACGTCGTGTCTCCACCACAGGAGCGCGCCTGGCCCTCACAACTGAGGCGAAGGCTCTGCTGAAGCGCACGGCCTCCGAGGTGGGCCTCAGCGACGGTGAGGCCGAGAGCGCGCTCGCCACGGAGGAGGGTGCGTTGGGCCTCTTGAGCGAGGAGTCCCGGCGCATCCGAGAAGGCTCCCA
>NZ_JBKGHJ010000580.1:0-4698 GCF_046520365.1 Corallococcus sp. 4LFB | reverse complement strand
TCCGCCTCCACCAGGGACGCGCGCGCGAAGGTCTCCACCGGGCGCACGCGCGTGCGCGACGGCCTGGCGTCCGGCTCCTCCGGCTTCGCACGCGCATGCGCCCCTTGCGGGCGGCCACCAGCGGCGCGTCCACCATGCGGGGCGCCTCCAGCCGGCCCTCCACCAGGGCGCGGTAGCGCTTGCGCACCTTGCCCGTCTCGAAGGCCTGGGACAGCGCGCGGTGCACGTCCGCGTCCAGCGCGAACACCAGGGCGCCGGAGGTGTCCCGATCCAGCCGGTGCACCACGTACACCTTGCGGCCCAGGTGCGCCTCCAGCGTGTCGCGCAGGGACGGGCCGCCCTCGCGGCCGGGGATGACGAGCACCCCGGCCGGCTTGTCCACCACCATCACGCCCGCGCCCTCGAAGAGGACGCGGGGAACCTCCCCGCTCATTCGTAGTCCGACGCCGGCACGACGGTGATGGGGCCCAGCCCCTCCAGCAGCGGCTTCACCTCCGACGCCTTGCCCAGCACCACGATGACCGGCCGGTCCGCGAACGCGTACTTCCTGGCCGCGGCGGCCACGTCCCTGGGCGTCACCGCGCGCAGCCGGTCGCGGAACCTCTCCACCCAGTCGTCGCCCAGGCCGTGGAGGCGCATGTCCGCGATGACGGAGGCCACGGACTCGTTGGTCTCCGTGCGCAGCGGATAGAGGCCCGCCAGGTAGCTCTGCGCGTCCTTCAGCTCCCGGGGCCTCAAGCCCGCGTCGCGCACGCCGTGGATCTCCTTCAGCGCCACGTCGATGATCTCCCGCGTGGACGCCGTCTTCGTGAACGTGGACAGCGCGAAGATGCCGCCCGCGCTCATCGTGTCGAAGTAGGAGCTGACGCCGTAGGTGAGGCCCCGGTTGACGCGGATCTCGTTCATCAGCCGCGACGTGAAGCCGCCGCCCAGCGCGATGTTCATGGCCGTGGCCGGGAAGTAGTCCTCGTGGCCCAGCCAGAAGCCCGGGCCGCCCAGGCGCACCTGGGACTGCGTCTGGTCCGGCTTGTCCACCAGCAGCACCGTCCCCGCCTTCGCCATCGGCTCCTGCTTGCGCGGCAGCATCGGCTCCGCGTCGGGGCGCCCGTCCAGCCGGCGAAGGCGCGCTCCGCCTCCGCGGCCACGGTCTCCGGGGCGAGCGCGCCCACCACCGTGAGCAGGGAGATGCGCGGCCCCATGCACTCGGCGTGGAAGCGGACCACGTCGTCGCGGGTGAACGTGGATACGGTGCGCTTGTTGCCGCCCAGGTCGCGCCCGTACGGATGGTCCCCCCACACGGCGCGCGCGAAGGCGCGGTCCGCGATGGAGGACGGATCATCCAGGTCGTTGGCGAACTGCGCCAGCGCGCGCTCCCGGGCGTCCACCACCTCCTGCTCCGGGAACGTGGGCTCGCGCACCACCTGCCCCAGCACGTCGAGCATCGCGGAGAAGTGCTCCGCGGGCGTGGTGAGGTAGATGGACAGCACGTCCTCGTTGACGCCCGCGTAGAGGCTGGCGCCCACGAACTCGATGGCCTCGCTGATGCCATCCGCGTCCATGCGCTTCGTGCCCCGGCGCAGCAGCCGCGCGGTGAAGTCCGCCAGGCCGTCCTTGCCCGGAGGGTCCCACACGCCGCCCGCGCGCATCACCAGCCGCACGGACACCAGCGGCAGCGGCCCGCGCTCCGCGGCGATGACCCTCAGGCCCGTGGACGTGGTGCTCTCATGCAGCGCGGGCAGCTTCAATTCGCCGGTGGCGGCGGACTTCGGCGCGGGCGCGGCCTTCAGCAGCTTCTTCGCCCGGGCCGGGACGGCCTTCTTCGCCTGCGCGACCTTCTTGCGCGCTGACGTGGCCTGCTTGCGCACGGCCTTGGCGGCCTTGCGGACGGTGTTCTTCACGGAGGCGATCTTTCGGGAGGCCATGGGTTCAGGCCTCCGCCGCTTCGTCACCGGCTTCGTTGGCGCCGGCTTCGGGATGGAGGGTGACCACCGAGCGGCGCTCGGGGGCGAAGTACTTCGCGGCCACGGCCTTCACCTGCTCCGCCGTGACGTTCGCGTAAAAGGTCGGCAGGGACAGGCCCTCGCGCCAGTCGCCCAGCAGGGCCTCGTAGTGGCCCAGGGCGTGGCCCCGGCCGCTGTTGGTGGACAGCTCCCGCAGGTGGTCCGCGCGCAGGTTGTTCTTCGCCTTCTGCAGCTCCTTGTCGGTGACGCCCTCGCGCGCCAGCCGCTCCAGCTCCGCGTACAGCAGGCCCTCCACCTTCGCCGCGTCCGAGTCCGGCTTGAGCTCCAGGTAGAAGAGGATGGTCCCCGGGTCGATGCGCCAGCTCCAGTCCAGCATCACCGACACGGCGGCCTTCTGCTCGTACACGAGGGACTTCACCAGCCGGCTGCCCTCGCCCTTGGTGAGGACGTACTGGACGACGTCCAGCACCAGCGTGTCCTCGTCGCTGGCGGCGGGGCCGCGGAAGCCGATCATCACCGACGGCGACTGCGCGGGGTGGCGCACCACGGCGCGGCGCTCGCCCTTCTGCTCCGGCTCCGCGTTGAGCACCGGCGCGGGCGTGGGGCCGCGCGGGATGTTGCCGTAGTACTTGCGCACCAGCGCGAGCGTCTTCTTCGGGTCGATGTCCCCGACGATGTAGAGCACCGCGTTGTTGGGCGCGTAGTACGTGCGGAAGTACTCCTGGCAGTCCTCGCGGGTGATGTTCTCGATGTCCGCCATCCAGCCGATGACGGGCCAGCGGTACGCGTGCGCCTTGTAGACGAGCGTGCCCAGCTCCTCGTCCATCATGCCTGGGATTTCATTGTCCACGCGGACGCGGCGCTCCTCCATCACGACCTGGCGCTCGCTCGTCAGCGTCTGCTGGGAGATGCGCAGCGAGCGCATCCGGTCCGACTCCAGGTCGAGCACCGTCTCCAGCGCGTCGGCGGAGAAGTCGTCGTAGTACACCGTCATGTCGTTGGACGTGTACGCGTTGGAGCGGCCGCCGTTGGACTCCAGCGTCTTGTCGAACATCTTGGGGCCGTACTTCTTCGCCCCGTTGAACATCATGTGTTCGAACAGGTGGCTGATGCCGGTGATGCCGGGCCGCTCGTTGCGGCTGCCCACCTGGAAGAAGGTGTAGAGACTCACTACCGGGGCCTGGTGGTTCGCCAGCAGGCGGACCTTCAGGCCGTTGGGCAGCGTTGCCTCGTGAACGTCGAACAGTGCGGCGAGGGTGGGGTCCACCGCGCGCACGGCGGTGGACCGCGGGGATGCCTTGGACATAGGTGCCCCACCGTAACCACGGCGGGCCTAGAGATCCACGACACCTTCACGCAGGGCCATCACCACCGCATCCACATGGGAGTTCACGCCCATCTTCCGGTAGATATGCGACAGGTGCGTGCGCACCGTCCGCCGCTCCAGCGTCATCACCCGCCCCACCTCCGCGTTGGACAGGCCCTTGGCCACGTAGCGCAGGACGTCCAGCTCCAGGGCCGTCAGCCCCCAGGGCAGCTGGGCGGGCTTCTGGGCGGGCTTCGCCTGGACGGACTGGAAGTAGTTCCAGAAGCGCCGCGCGATGATGGGCTCCAGCACGGTGCCACCGTCCATGACCTCCTGGATGCCGGAGCGGATCTTCTCCGGCCCCACCCGCTTCACCAGGTAGCCGGACGCGCCGGCCTGGATGGCCTCGTAGACCTTCTGCTCGTCCTCGAAGGACGTGAGGATGAGGATCTCCACCTCCGGGGCGCGGCGCTTGACCTTCTGGGTCACCTGGATGCCGTTGAGGCTGGGGAGCTCCAGGTCCAGCAGGACGAGCTGCGGGCGCTCGCGGACGATGTCGTCCACCGCCTGCTCACCGTCCTGGGAGGTGCCCACCACCTCCAGCTCCGGGAAGGTGCCCAGCACCTTGACCAGGTTGCGCAGCAGCTGGGGCTGGTCCTCGACGACGAAGATGCGCGTGCGCTCCACGGAACTCACCGCCTGGTGGGGGGAGGCTGGAACTGTTCCTCCAGCTTCTGGTGCTGGCCCCGCGAGAAGCGGAGCTGGAAGTCCTTCTGCTCGCCGGTGGAGATGGCCACCACGCGGATGTCGCGCGTGCCCACGCGGACCGGGTAGTTCACCAGCGGCGTGGCGCGGCGCACCCGGGCCCCGTCGATGAAGACGTTCGCCGGGAGGTTCGTGCGCAGCGTGAGGAACGCGCGCTGGTGCTTCGGGGGCACGCCCGGCTCCGCGGCGTCCGCTTCCGCGTCCTCGTCCTCCACGTCCCGAACGCCCGGGTCGATTGGCGGCGCGGGCGGCGGGGGCGTGATGGGCTTGAGCGCGGACGGGTTCGCGGGCTGAGCCGGGGGGCCGTTCGCCCCGGGCGCGTTCGGGTCGTAGCGGGGCAGCTCCGGCGCATGCACCGGCTCCAGGCCCAGCCGCCACGCGGCGACCGCGAACATGAACAGGCCCACCAGGGCGATGCCGCCCGCGATGAAGAGCAGGCGCTTGCGGCGCGTGCCCGCGTCCACCGCGTCCATGCGCGGCGTCTCCACCGTGTCGAAGCGCTGGTGCACGGGCAGGTGCCGGTCCGACGGCGCGGGCTCCGCCATGTCGCTGCGCACGCGGCCCTCCGCCCTGGGAGCCCTGGGGGCCGCCGCGGAGGGCGTTCCTCCACCCGCGGGGAGGATCGCCGTCTCCTGGCCGGGGGCCGTCCGCCAGCACCGTGCGCGG
>NZ_JBKGHJ010000057.1:0-26234 GCF_046520365.1 Corallococcus sp. 4LFB | reverse complement strand
CGAGCTGTGCCTGATGGGCGGCGCGCTCGCTCGCGGCTACCTGGGCCGCCCGGACCTGGAGGCCGCCCGCTTCACCCGGCTGGAGGCCGTGGCGGGAGCGCCCCGCGCCTACCGCACCGGCGACAAGGCGCGCGTGCGCGACGATGGCCAGCTCGTGTTCGTGGGCCGCGTGGACGACGAGTTCAAGATCAGCGGCCACCGCATCGATCCGGGTGAAGTTGAAACCGTGTTGCTGAAGTACCCCGGTGTCCGTGAGGCCGCCGTCGTCGGTCAGGTGCTGCCGGGCGGTCGCGCCGGCTGTGCGCGCACCTGGTGGCCTCCCCCGAGCCCTCGCCAGCGGAGCTGCGCAAGCACCTGCTCGCGGCGCTCCCCGCCCCCATGGTGCCCGGCGCCTTCGCCTTCGCGGAGCGGCTGCCGCGCACCAGCACCGGGAAGCTCGACCGCAACGCCCTCAAGCACGCGCTGCCTCCGGAAGAGAGCGCCGCGCTGCTCGCCTCCGCGACGCCCATGGAGCGCACGGTGCTGGAGGTCTGGGAGCAGGTGCTGGGCCGCGCCGCCACGTCACTCCAGGACGACTTCTTCGAGCTGGGCGGCCAGTCCCTCCAGAGCATCCAGGTGGCCAACCGGCTGGGCATTGCCATGGGCCGCGACATCCCCGTGGCCACCGTCTTCAAGCACCCCACCGTGTCCGGCCTCGCGCAGGCGCTCCAGGGCGGAAGCACGGGCGGCGCGGAGCCCGGCGGCCTCACGCCCGCGATGCTCGCGGACGCGGAGCTGGGCGAGGACGTCGTCCCCTCCACCACCGCCGAGGCCTGGGCTCGCGCGCTGCCGCGCCAGGGCTTCCGGCAGGTCCTGCTCACGGGCGCCACCGGCTTCGTCGGCGCACACCTGCTCCACCAGCTCCTGACCCGGACGGACGCGCGCATCATCTGCCCCGTGCGCGCGAAGGACGAGGCGCAGGGGATGGAGCGGCTGCGCTCGGCGCTGGCTGGCCAGAAGCTGCCCGTGACGGGGCTGGAGGCGCGTGTGCTCGCGCTGCCGGCGGACCTCTCCCAACCCCTGCTGGGCCTGGACGCCGCGCGCTTCCGCGGGCTCGCCGCCGAGTGCGACGCCGTCATCCACAACGCCGCCGTGGTCAGCGTCGTGCGCGAGTACGGCAGCCTCCAGGGCGTCAACGTGCGCGGCACCCGCGAGCTGCTGAAGCTGGCCGCCGCCGTCCGCCCGAAGCCCTTCCACTACGTGTCCACCCTCGCGGTGCGCCGCAGGCGAACCTGTCCCCGGACGTGCCGGAGGCCTTCGTCCCCGCGCACCCCGGCCTGCGCGACGGCTACCAGCAGAGCAAGTGGATCGCGGAGCGGCTGGTGCAGCAGGCGTCGGAGCGCGGACTGCCCGCGACGGTGTACCGCCTGGGCCGCGTGGTGGGCGCGCCCGACACCGCGCTCGTCAACACGCAGGACCTGGTGTGGCGCATCGTGCTCGCGGGCCTGCCGGTCCGCGCCCTGCCGCTGCTGGACGTGGGCGAGGTGTGGACGCCGGTGGACTTCGTCGCCAGCGCCATCGTCCAGCTCGCGCGCGCGTCGCATCCGGGCGCGGTGTTCAACGTGACGCCGGCGGCGGAGGTCCGCCTGTCGGAGCTGTTCGGCTGGGTGCGCGACTACGGCTACCCGCTGGACCTGTGCCCCGTGCCGCAATGGCGTGAGCGCGTCGCGCGGGGCGCTGGCGGCCACGACGCCACGCTCGCGTTCTTCGACCTGCGCAGCGGGGACTCCACGCCGGCCTTCGGCCTGGGCCCCATCCGCTGCGAACGGCTGCTGGCCGCGCTGGAGCGCACCGACGTCCGCTGCCCTCCCACCGACCGGGAGCTCCTCCACCGCTACCTCGACTCCTGCGTCGCGCAGGGAATCCTGCCCCCGAAAGTGACGGCGCTCCCGTGACGAACCCCTCCTGGTCCCCCTCCTCCTGGCGCGCGAAGCCAGCCCGCTACCTCCCCGACGACTACCCGGACCCCGCGGCCCTGGCGCGCGTGGAGGCGGAGCTGGCGCGAATGCCGCCCCTGGTGCACGCCGAGGAGACCCGCCGCCTGCGCGAAGCCCTGGGCCAGGTCGCCGAGGGCAAGGCCTTCCTCCTCCAGGGCGGCGACTGCGCGGAGAGCTTCAAGGAGTTCTCCGCGGAGAACGTGCACGGCACCTTCCAGCTCCTGCTCCAGATGGCGGGCGTGCTCACGTTCGCGGGCGCCTGCCCGGTGGTGAAGGTGGGCCGCATCGCGGGCCAGTTCGCCAAGCCGCGCTCCAGCGCCACGGAGACCGTCAACGGCGTCACCCTGCCCAGCTACCGCGGCGACATCATCAACGGCATGGACTTCGACGCCCGCGAGCGCACGCCGGACCCCAAGCGCCTGCTGCGCGCGTACCACCAGTCCGCGGAGACGCTGCGGCTGGTGCGGTCCTTCGCGCGCGAGGGCTACACGGACCTGACCCGGCTGCTGGGCCACCGGCCGGAGGCCGAGGGCGCCGTGCGCCCCGTGGACTTCTTCACCAGCCACGAGGCCCTGCTCCTCAACGTCGAGCAGGCCATGACCCGCGCCGACGAGGCGACGGGCGGCTGGTACGACACGTCCGCGCACATGCTCTGGATTGGCGAGCGCACCCGCCAGCTGGACGGCGGCCACGTGGAGTTCATGCGCGGCATCCAGAACCCCATCGGGCTCAAGTGCGGCCCCACGCTGGAGCCGGACGACCTGGTGCGCCTCATCGACACGCTCAACCCCCAGGGCATCCCGGGGAAGCTCACGCTCATCGGGCGCTTCGGTTCGGATCAGGTCGCCGCGCGCCTGCCCCGCCTGATGGCCGCCACCCGGCGCCACGGCGGCCCCGTGGTGTGGTCCATCGACCCGATGCACGGCAACACGCACAAGGCCAGCAACGGCTACAAGACGCGCTCGCTGGAGCGGATCCTCGCGGAGGTGATGGGCTTCCTCCAGGTCGCCGCCGCCGAGGGCGTCCACCCCGGCGGCCTCCACCTGGAGATGACCGGCCAGGACGTCACCGAGTGCCTGGGCGGACCGCTGGACGTGTCCGAGGACGACCTCTCCGACCGCTACCACACGCACTGCGACCCGCGCCTCAACGCGGCGCAGGCGCTCCAGCTCGCGTTCCGCGTCGCGGATGGCCTGCACACCACCGTGCGCGCACCCCAGGACCGCGCGGCCTGACCTGCCTCGCAGCCTTGACAGCCCGGATATCGAGCGGCTAAACGTCGCAGACTTGAAAATGATAACCATTTTCATAATCGAGACTGCGGCGCGGATGCGGTGGCGGTCCCGGGTGGGCGTGGCGCTGCTGTCCTCCGTTTGTTTCGGGGGCCTCGCGCACGCGGGCACGGCGCAACCGGGGGGCCCGGAAGCGCCGCCTCCGGCGACGGAGGCCCCTGCCACCGCGCCAGCCCAGCCCGTCATCGAGCTGCCCAGGCTGCTCCACACGGTGGAGGCGCCCTACCCCGAGGAGGCGGAGCGTGCCCAGGTGGAGGCGAACGTGCGCCTGCGCCTGCGCGTGGACACGCAGGGCGTGGTGACCCAGGCGGAGGTGATGGAGCCCGTGGGCCACGGCTTCGACGAGGCCGCGCGCACCGCCGCGCTCCAGTTCCGCTTCACGCCCGCGAAGCGCAACGGCGTCGCGGCGCCCTCACGCGTCACGTACATCTACGTCTTCCAGCTCCCCGGCCGCGCGAAGGCCGTGACCACGACGCCGCCACCCGCCCTGTCCGGCGCCCCGCAAGCCACGGCGTCCGGGGACGAGGCCCCGACCGAGTACGAGGAGGACGTCGAGGTCACCGCCGTGGGCGAGACGCGCGCCGAGCGCCGCCGCAAGTCCGCGGAGGCCGTGCAGGTCATCGAGCTGGAGCAGGCCGGCATGGAGACCGCCGACCTGGGCACCGCGCTGTCGCGCGCGGAGGGCGTGGACGTGCGCCGCGCGGGCGGCCTGGGCAGCAGCGCGCGCATCTCCATCGCGGGGCTGTCGGATGATCAAGTGCGCTTCTTCATCGACGGCGTGCCGCTGGAGCTCGCGGGCTACGGGCCAGGGCTGGCGAACGTGCCGGTGAACCTGGTGCAGCAGCTGGAGGTCTACCAGGGCGTGGTGCCCATCCGCTTCGGCGCGGACGTGCTGGGCGGCGCGGTGGAGCTCGTCACCGACCAGGACGTGCGCGGCGCGGGCGTGGCGGCGTCCTACGAGCTGGGCTCCTTCGACACGCACCGCTTCACCGCGAGCGCCCGCCACCTCCAGGAGTCCACCGGCCTGCTGGTGCGCGCGCACGGCTTCTACGACGACGCGCGCAACAACTACCCGGTCAACGTGGAGGTGGCCAACGACCTGGGCAAGCCCGTCCCCGTGGAGGTCCGCCGCTTCCACGACGGCTACCGCGCGGGCGGAGCGAGCATCGAGGCCGGCTTCGTGGACCAGCCCTGGGCCCGGCGCCTGCTCGTGCGCGGCTTCATCAACGCGGCCGGCCGGGACGTGCAGAACGACGTGGACATGGAGTCCCCCTACGGCGAGGTGACCTCCGCCGAGGGCTCCGCGGGCGCCACGCTGCGCTACTCGCGAAGCCACGACGCGGGCGTCACCGTGGACGCGGTGGGCGGGTACACGTTCCGCCGCAACCGGTTCCTGGACCTCGGCACGTGCGCCTATGACTGGTACGGGCGCTGCTTCACCACCCTGCCCCAGCCGGGGGAGATCTCCGAAGGCGGCGTGGAGCGCTACATCAACCAGCACACCGCCTTCGCGCGCCTCCACGCGGGCTGGACGCCCGTGCCCGGCGGCGCGCACACGCTGCGGCTCGCGCTGTCGCCCACCTTCGTCACGCGCTCGGGCGAGGACCGCCGGCTCCAGGCGAACAACGTGCTGGATCCGCTCTCCGCGGGCCGGGGCGTGACGTCGCTGGTGACGGGCGTGGAGTACCAGGTGGAGGCCTTCGACGGGCGGCTGCAGAACATCGCCTTCGTGAAGGACTACCTCCAGGACGTGCGCGCCCAGAAGCTGCTGCCCAGCGCCGCGTTCCTGGACCTGGGCCGGACCGCGCACGAGCTGGGCGTGGGGGACAGCCTGCGCCTGCGCCTCGGCTCCACGCTCAGCGCCAAGGCCTCCTACGAGTGGGCCACGCGGCTGCCGCGCCCGGACGAGCTCTTCGGTGACGGGCTGCTCATCGAGGACAGCCTGGAGCTCCAGCCGGAGACCAGCCACAACTTCAACCTGGGGCTGGGCTACGCGTCCGAAACCACCCGCGCCGGAAGCTTCCGCGCCAACGCCGGGGGCTTCGCGCGGCTGGCCGAGCAGCTCATCTTCCTCACCGCCCGGGGGAGCTACTACGCCTACGAGAACGTCGTCTCGGCCCGGTCGCTGGGAGTGCTGGGCGCCGCGGGCTGGACGTCGCCGGGCCGCTACCTGTCCCTGGACGGCAACGCCACGTGGCAGGACCTGCGCAACACGTCCTCCGAGGGCCGCTACGGCGCCTTCCAGGGCCAGCGCCTCCCCAACCGTCCCTACCTCACCACCAATGGCAGCGCGCAGGGGCGGCTGACCGGCCTGCTGCGCGTCCAGGACGAGCTGCTCGTCACGTGGCGCACGCGCTACGTCGACAGCTTCCTCCTCGCCTGGGAGGGGGTGGGCAGCCAGGACTCCAAGCTGCGCATCGACTCGCAGCTCACGCACGCGCTGGCGCTCACCTACGTGATTCGCGACATGGCGACGCGGCTGAGCTGGACGCTGGACTGCCAGAACGTCACCAACGCGCGGACGTTCGACTTCTACGGCGTCCAGCGCCCCGGGCGGGTCATCGCCGCCAAGTTCACGCTGGAGCGCTGAGCGCGCCGCTTCCGGTCTTCGCAGCACCTCCACCCCCACTGAAAGGGAAGTCCTTGAAGCCCTCACCCTTCTTCCGCACCTCCGCGCGTCTCGTGACGGCGCTCGCCCTCGCCTTCACGGCGGCCTGCGGCGACAACACGGATCCCGACGGCAACACCCCGGACGCGGGCTCGACGGCGCCGCTGTACGCGTTCGTGGCGCAGGTGAGCACGGACACCACGTCCACCAGCTACGTCATCCTCACGGAGACGCTGGACCCGGCCACGCCGCTGTCGCTGACGAACGCCACGGAGATCAACGGCCGCGCGCTGGGCTCCGGCATCCCGAAGTCGGGCTCCCTCTTCGTCTCCAGCAGCGCCGGCGCCACCGTCACCCGCTACAACGTGACGGCCAGCAACACGCTGGAGAAGGCGGGCGAGGTCAGCTTCGCGGGCAAGGCCGTCACCTCCATTGGCGAGTACCAGAACCAGTTCCAGTTCGTCTCCGAGACGAAGGCCTACTACTTCGACGGCCGCAACTCGCAGATCATCGTCTGGAACCCGAAGGACATGACGGTGACGAACAGCGTCTCGCTGCCGGACATGACGCTCGCCGGGAGCACCCTCACGTTCGCCTCCAACCCGCTGAGCGTGGGCACCAAGGTGCTGATGCCGCTGGGCTGGCGCGCGGGCGCCGCCGTCAGCAAGCAGGCCGGCATCATCGTGGTGGACACCACGAACGACAGCGCCGTGGTGGTGAAGGATGATCGCTGCGGCTACGTGCGCGACGGCATCGTGGGCACGGACGGCAAGGTGTACCTGGCGACGGAGGCGTACGGCGCCGCGGAGAAGCGCGTGTCCGGCGGCAACCCCACCGTGCCCACCCCCTGCCTGCTGAAGTTCGACCCGGAGACGAACAAGTACGACGCGACCTTCTTCAAGGAGCTGAGCACGCTGACGAACGGCGGCGCCACGGGCTCGCTGCTCGCGGGCCCCAACGGCACGGGCTACCTGCGCGTGCTGGATGAGACGCTCTACCCCGTCCAGGCGGACACGAACGCGCGCGCGCTCGCGAGCAGCGTGGCCTGGAAGTGGTGGAAGCTGGACCCGGCCGCCGGCACCAACGCGACGCTGGTGGACACGCTGCCGGCCAGCACGGGCAGCTCCTTCCTGTACCAGGTGAACGGCCGCACCGTGTTCACCGAGTTCACCAACGGCGGCGGCACCACCAACTACCGCGAGCTGACGGACCTGAGCGGCAACCTGGTGGCGACGCACCAGGGCCTGTCGTTCTCGTTCCTCCAGGTCCGCTAGTCCCCCCGGGCCGCACGAAGCCAACGGCCCCCGGGATGCTCAGCGTCCCGGGGGCCGTCTTCATCGCGGGTGGCTCAGGTGCACATCAGCCAGGAGCACCTGCCGGACTGGCACTCGCGGCCGGAGGAGCACAGCGAGCCCCTGGGGCGCTTGTTCACGCACTTGCCGTCGTTGGTGCCCCAGCCGCAGAACTGGTTCGAGGCGCAGTGCGAGTCCGAGGAGCAGGTGCAGACGCCCGGGATGTCGCCGCAGTCGTCCAGGGCGCTGCACAGGCTGGACTTGCACTCCGCGTCGAAGCGGCACGTCTCCGACACCAGCTTGGTGCTGGGGGCGTAGGCCTTGCCGCAGATCTTCGGGTACGCCGCCTCGCGGGTGGCCTTCGGGACGTAGGCCGCGACGCCGCTGGTGTCGATGTCGTTGGCCGCGTCCGCCATGCCGGTGCGGGTGCTGTTGGCGCGCTCCCACATCCGGATGAAGTTCTCCGCGGAGCCCTCCAGGCCCGCGGTGTTGACGCCCAGCTGCTTCAGGTCCTTCACCAGGTCCGGCAGCAGGCCCACGTGGGCCAGGCCGTACACGTCGAAGTCGGTGCCCAGGGGCGGCGGGCCGGCCGTGCGCTGCTGCTCCTCCTGCGCGTCCGCCTCCGCGCGGAAGCCCGCCGAGCACGCGCCGAAGTCACCGAAGCGCGGGCGCGTCTGCTGGATGAAGCCGTTGAGGTCCGCGCCGAAGCCCATGTTGACCTTGAGGCCCTGGCGGCCGAACTCGTACGCCTGCGCGAGCGAGCGCGTGGAGCCCTGGCAGGTGTTGGCCACCGTCGTGCGCGTGTAGGCGCGCGTCTCGTCGTGCGCGGTGCGCAGGCCGAACATGCCGCCCGTCTGGCGCACGTAGCGGACCACCCACGACGGCGTCGTCTTCTCGTTGGCGGCGAGGTCCGGGTTCATCACCTCGCGGAAGTGGCCGTGGGAGATGAACAGCGGGTAGTACGTCCGCCCCTGGGACAGGGCATACGCGTCCTGGACGCTCTTCTCGGACATGTGGGCCATGTCGATGAGCATCCCCTTGTTCATCATCTCCTGGACCAGCGCCTTGCCGTCCGCGGTGAGCCCCTTCACGTTGCGGCAGTTGGCGTCCACGTCGAAGCCGAGCGTGAAGCCGTTGCCCGTGAGGCCGCAGTCCGTGTCATGTGGCAGTTCTCCAGGAACTGGGCCACCTGGAAGATGGCGTTGTGCGGGGCCGCGCCGCCAAAGCGGTTGTCCAGCTGGTGCACCGGCTGCAACGAGCGCACGCCCAGCGAATAGACGCGGTTGAGCTCCGCGCGCCAGTCCTTGGTGCCGAACAGCTTGCTGGACTCAATGGAGAGCACCATCGCGAGCTTGCCCTGCGAGATGATCTGCCGGGCGTGCGCGGGCGACAGGGCGATCTCCGCCCAGTCCGTGCGCGCGTCGAAGTCGCGCGCCATCTGGAGCTGGACGTCCACGTCCATCATCTCGTCACAGGGCCGCTTGAGGTTCTGGTACGGCAGCGCCTTGCAGAGGAACTCGTTGCTGACCAGCGACACCATGACCAGGGACATGCCGCCCTGGCGGGCCTTGTTGAGCCAGCCCTCCCACGCCTGCTGATGCGCGATGGTGTCCCAGCGCGGCCACTGGGTGGGCGTCTCCATGCGGCCCAGGTGCAGGCCGGTGTCGCCCTGCGTGCCCTCCACCTGGCCAATCACCTCCGACGCCACCGCGCCGCCCACGCCGAAGACGTCGGACAGGATGGGGATGCCGCCCAGGTTCACGCTGCCGGCGTTGGGGCAGATGTTGAGCATGTCCCGCAGGTCCATGCGGACGCGCGCGTGGTCGCTCTCCGGCAGGCCGCCGTCACAGCTCGCGAGCGTGCCGGTGTGGCTGCCGTGGAACCACCCGCCGCCGAAGGCCTCTTCCGCGAACATGTGGTGGTGCATCTCCGCGAAGCCGCTCACCGCGAGCGGCTGGGCCGCCTGGGCGGGCGCCTCCTCGGGTTGCACGGGCGGCTCGTCCGTGACGGGCCCACAGGCCAGCGCGAGCGACGTGGCCGCGAGCAGCGGTGAGAACAGGTACCTTGAGACATTTCGGGAGCGACGCGACATGCGATGCACCTTTCCGGGTGGAGGTGCACCGGGCGTATCAGCACCGGTTCCGGCTAATCAAATCTCGCTGTCTAAGCACGGTGACGCATGACATTGACGCACCGCGCGGCCCGGGTGGGTTGTCACCTGCTCGCGCCGTGGCCATGTGTCCTTCATGGCGGCCACCGACACGCTCCCCGGCTCCCCGCTGCCGGAGCTGCTCAAGCGGGTGGGCTTCCGGCGGCGGCGGCGGGGGTTCGGCTCGGCCACCCAGCTGCTCTGGAACAGGGTGGAGAGCAACGCCTCGCTCCTCGCGCTGTGCCGGATCCGCGAGGACCTCACCCCCGAGGACGAGGCCATCCTGGGGCAGTGCCAGGAGAAGCTGGAGGCCGCCCGGTGGTGCCTGGACAAGCCCACGGGGCGCTGGTCCTTCTCCTTCTGGGAGCTCATCCACGAGGTGGACGGGCTGCTGCTGCTCGTGATGCCTGCGTCCATGCTGGTGCCCAGGGCGCTGGAGATCCAGCAGCAGTTCGAGCGCCGGGTGACGGACGCCGGGCGAGCCCAGCTCTGGCTCGGCGCGGACAGGGTGAGCGGCCCCCTGCCCCGCTGCGTGCGCAGGCTCGCCCACGTGGACGAGCCCGGGAGCGGAGCCGCCGCCCCCCCGCCTCTCGACGCGGAGCAGGCCCGCTACTGCCGCAGCGTGCTTCGCGGGGCGCTCGAGAGCGTCAACCAGCAGGTGGACAAGACGTTCTGGCAGCTCTCCATCAACGTCTCGTTGCAGATCTTCAGCACGCTGCTGTTGCTGGCGGTCTTCGTCGTCTCCTTCGTGATCCTCTCGCCGGCGCTCATCGATGGCTGGCCACGGACGCTGGTGCCCGGGGGCCTGTTGCTGGTGGGGTTCGCGGGGGCGTCCGGGGCCATCGTCTCCAACATGCTGTCGAAGGAGCGCTTCGTCGTCGCCACGGGCGCGACGAGCCGCTTCTTCGCCTACCACCTGATGGTGAAGCCCGTGCTCGGCGCGTTCGCTGCGCTGATGCTCCTCTTCCTGGAGCAGTCCCGCATGTTGCTGTCGGTGGACACGCGGGCCGCGAGCACGTCCGGGGACGCCAGCCCCGCCATCCTCCACATCGTCGTGAGCGGCCCCCAGGCCATGTTCTTCACGCTGATGGCGCTGGCGGTGGTCGCGGGCTGGTCCGCGGACAAGCTCCTGAGCTCCATCATGGACAAGGTGCTGGGCCGGCTCCTCGGCCAGTCGGAGAAGGTGCTGCCTCCTTCCAAACCCGTGGGCACGGCGGCGCCTCCTCCCAAGGGGGCGGTGCCGCCGTGACGCTCACGTGGACGCGTGGGCCTGGGGGTGGTGCACGGCCCGCCGGGTGAAGCGGGCCAGCGCGTCCAGCAACTCGTCCGCCATGTGCAGGGCGTCCGGCCGCCAGGGGGTGGTGAAGCGCGCGTCCATGCTCGTCTGGCGGATGTTGGACAGCCACTCGTGCACCACCCGCTCGGAGTAGCCCGCGCTGCGCGCCGCCTCGTGCAGCAGGGAGTATTCGCGCAGCAGGAAGGTGGAGAACGTGACGGGGTCGTCCGCGCCCAGGGCGATGGGCACCGGCGGCGGCGCGCCGTCCTCCGCGCGCGGCGGGTTGAGCCGCAGGATGGGATGGTTGCGCAGGTCCAGCAGGTTGCCGATGAGCAGGTTGCTGGACGGGTTCACCTCCACCACCGTCCCGCGCGCGCCCACGTGCCGGCGCATCGCGTCCTGCACCGACCGCAGCGCGTCCACCTCCGACGCGTCCAGGGGGATGTCCACCAGCTGCTGCCCGCGCTGGAACACGCGCTCGTCCTCCCGGTACGCCACCAGGAGGCTCCGGACGTGCCTGGCGTTGAGGACCCGGCTCCAGTTCAGCCGGTGGAAGGTGCGGCTGAAGGCATCCAGCCCCACGCCGCCCTCCTCACGCGCCAGCGGCGGGCACCAGAGGTTGTGCAACACGTGATGCGCTTCGGCCAGCACGTGCGGCACGACGCAATATCCGAAGACGGACTCGGACAGCTCCCGCAGCTGGTTCTCCACCCGCTGCGTCCGTCCGGGGGGCGCCTGCGCGGCCAGCGCTGGCGGCAGCCGGTAGTCGCCGTACAGCCGCCACTCGAAGACCAGGTCCCACAGCCGGTCCTCGGCGGGCATCATCACCGCGCCCACGGACTCCGCCCACGTGCCGGGCTCCACGCCCAGCGCGGTGGCGTGGCCCAGCCGGCCTCCCGTGCGGTCCAGCAGGTAGTGCACGCTCTCGTAGATGCGGCGCAGGCCCTCCATGAGGTGCCGGTAGTCCTCGCCCACGTGCGACGTCAGCCGGAGCGGAGGAGCGTTCCGGGCCTCCCGCTTCGTGGCGGCGCGCGCGGCGCCCCACCGCACGTAGCGGTACAGCGGCGCCAGCACCCACGTGGGCACGCTCAGCTCGTCCGACGCCACGTCCAGCCCCCGCACCAGCCAGAGCGACAGCGGCACCGCCCGCAGCAGATCCACCAGCGCCTCCACCTGCACCGACTGCGCGGCGAAGTAGTCGGAGTACCGGCCGCCCAGCCGCACGCGACCCTCGGGGACCGGCTCCGCGTACGTCCCCATGCCGTGCGCGGGCGGCTGGCCCTGCGTCCAGTGCCGGGCGGGATCCCGCGCCTTGATCAGGTGCATCACCACCCCGAACTCCGGCGGGCGCCCACCGACGGCGTGCTCCCCCGTGCGGCTCAGCACGCCCCGCCACGACCGCGTGAGCGAGGCCAGCTCCTCCGCGATGCCGATGGGATCATTCGCGAGGCTCGTGCGGACCTCCAGCGCTGCGATGGGCTGCTCCCCTCCGGCCACCGCGTAGGACACCTCCGCGCGCACGGCCCGCAGGGGGCGCTTCATCAGGCCCGGCCGTCCATAGAAGCGGATGAACCACTGGAGCCCCGCGGTCAGGGGACGCTGCACATAGGCGCGATAGCTGAGGCAGCGCACGCGCTGCACCTGCCAGAAGAGGCGGTCGAAGTGCACGTCTTCGAGGCCCGCGTGCTCCAGGCCCGCCAGGTGCTTCAGGCCCGCGCGCACCAGCCAGCGCTCCCCTCCATTGGGGGTGCTCAGCCGGAGCCGCAGCGCGAGGGGGTCGCACCGCCGCCACACCTCGTCGAGCGTCCCGGGGGGATCCGACACGTTGCTGACGGCCAGCGGATGCAGGTCCGCGTAGAGGCCGCGCAGCTCGTCCAGCGAGGGGAGGACCTCCCGGCGTCCACGAGAGAGCGCCTCCAGCGCCCGTGAGAGCACGCGCCGCCGCTGCGGCAGCCACGCCTGGGACTCCGAGAGGCCGCGCACGAACTCCAGCAGCGCAGGCGTCTCGCGGCGCAGGAGGAGCTCCGCGAGGACGCAGCGGGTCACCGCGGTCGCGATCAGCCAGCGCAGCATCACCTCCGCGTCATCGAAGGGCAGCCCCGGCCCCGCCAGCATGCGCGGATCCAGCCCCGGGTCACCCACGGCGGACAGCAGCGACGCCCACAGCAGCGGAAAGTCCATGCCCGCGCCCACGTGGTGGTGGACCTCCGCCACGCCGCGATCCAGCAGGTGGCGCACCAGCAGGGGCGGTTCGATGTCCACCCGCGTGGGAGGAGGCTCCACCGGCACGGCCGCGAGCAGCAGGTCCTCCGGCATCGCGAAGGTGAGCCAGCGGTAGTGCGTCAGCGCCTCCACCGCCTCCGCGCCCGTGCCCTGGAAGATGACGGTGACGCCGGGCCGGCGCTCCAGGTGGGTGTCCGCCAGGTGCCGCAGGTAGTGGAACATCGACACGCCCTGGCGCGGCGCCCGCCGGTGGCTGATGTGCCCGCGCGAGGGAAACCAGAACGCGTCGCGCACGGCGATGATCCGATCCAACGACCAGCCGCTGGCGTGCTCCGACAAGGTCTTCTCGCACTCGCGCCAGAGCGCCCGCGTGGGCCCGCCGGCCTCCGCGTCCAGCGACGGCACCAACTGCGTCACCGCCGAGCGGAAGGCCCCCAGGCTCGTCAGCGGGAAGCTGGCCACCTCCGCGCGCACGTAGGCCTCCGGGACGCGGCGCGGGGCCAGGCTGCCCGGCGGGGAGCTCGAGCCGTCGCGGGTCACGGGTGCTCGTCGCTGACGCGGAGTCCCCTGGGGGCGTCGTGCCCAGCACCACGCCCGTCAGCGGATCCCCGTCGTGGTCCACGACCGCGAACCAGGCGTCCACCACGGTGTCGAGCCAGCCGTAGTAGGTGTCCGACGCGCGCCCGCCGCCCGCGCCGAGCGCCTGGCGGAGCGACTCGGCCGCGCTGGAGCGGTTCATGGCGTCGCGCACCCGCTGCTGGCGGAAGGCGGCCAGCCGGGGCGCCAGGGCGCGCCAGTCCTTCATCAGGAGGTCCCAGCCTCCGCCCGCGAGGGCTGTCCCGGCCGGCTGGTGCAGCAGCCCCGGCGCATCCGGAGCGAGCGCGAGCTCCGGCAGCACCTGGAGGGGCAGCGTGTCGCGCAGCCAGACCTGCGCCGTCCACAGCCGGTCATACCCCGCGCTGTGCTCGCGGATCCGCGTGACGAGCTCCGCCACCGTGTCGCGCACCCGCTGCTCATACGGCGCCAGCGCGGCGGCCGGCCCCGGGCCCTCCAGCGCGGAGATGGCGCCCCGCCGCGTGTCTCCCCAGTCCCACCGGCCCAGCGCCAGCCCGGCCACGGAGCAGACGTTCTCCACCCATGCGGCCTGGATGAAGCGGGCGCGCGAGGCCGCGTCCTGCCCGGCGCTCGCGGTGAAGATCCCCTTGGAGATCCGCACGAGGAACGCACGCCACTGCGCGGTGAGGACGGCGAACTCGATGAAGGTGTTCCACGAGGGGGGCGTCCACCAGAAGGTTGCCTGGATGAACGGCTCTCCGCGCGCACGGCCCGCCCAGAGCTCATGCACGGTCACGACCATCTCCGGGCTCATCTCGAGCGGCGTCACGTCCGCGCTCAGCACGCGGGGGCGCTCGAAGAGCATCAGCACGTCGTGCAGCAGCATGAACCAGCCGGCGACGCTCGCGGGCAGGGGGGCCTCGCGGCCGGAGCCCTCCGCGTCCTCCAGCACCAGCACCACGTCGTGGAAGCGGCGCAGGTGCACCTCCGTGCCCAGCACCCGGGCGTGCGCGCCCGTCCCGTTTCCCCCCGGGCCGCGGGGCGGCCCCTGGAGGACGCCGTGAAGGCTGGTGCGCTTGGAGCGGTGGATGGGCCTGCCCGTCAGGTCCAGGAAGACGCGGCCCTGGTCGTCCTGCCGGAGGACGCGGTGGTGCAACTGCTCGCTGGCCCAGGCCGGCAGGTCGCTCTCGTCGATGGCGTTGCGAAGCATCTCCGTGGCCACCCGGACCGCGGGCTCGCCCTGCTCCGGAGCGCTGGCGCCGGCGCCTGGGGAGGCGGAGGACAGGACCTCCCGCCGGACGGCGTGCCAGAGGTCCTGCAGGGTCCGCGCGGGCAGCGTGAGGGCCAGCCGTCCCGCGTGGCTGAGGAGCAGCTCGTCCGTGGGCGCGTCGGCTTCGTGGGCCTCCGTGCCGTCGGTGCGCAGGGCCTCCCGGTAGTAGCGCGCCACCTCGGGGGTGAGCCGGCCATCCAGGTCGAAGAGGTCCGCGAAGGAGTCCAGCACCCGCGCCTCCGTCCGCTTGCCGCGCGGCAGCTTCATGCGCCGCAGGAGTGCCCCCAGCGGCTCCCCCTGCCCGTCCACGGGGAAGTGCCAGGCCTCATGGGGCTGCACCGGATCCAGCGCGATGCGGTAGCTGGGAGGCAGCGCGCGGCGCAGCGTGGTGGCGGCCTGACGCCGGGCGATGGCGAGCGACTCCTCCTGGCCGCGCGAGCCGATGCCGGCCTGGCCGGAGACGATGAGCTCCTTCTGGAAGGAGCGCTCCATGAAGCGCTGGAACTCCTGGTGGCCGGCGGCCAGGACGAACCAGAGGTGGGGGCTGGCCACCATGCGCGTGAGCTTCACGATGTTGTAGAGGTGCTCGATGCTGCGGTCCACGTTGTCGATGGGCAGCACGAGCAGCACCTGCTCTCCGCCGGACGCGCCGAAGCGCGGCATGGACAGCGTCCGGGCCACGTCCTCCATGGCGTCGGCGAAGCGCGGCTGGAAGTTGGCGTAGATCTCCGACGCGCGGATCTGCTGCTCCGCGCGCACGCGGGCATCGGTGGTGGACGGGATGTCCTCCCACATGAAGGACGCGTCGCGGATGAGGTGATCCAGCTTCCCCCACGTCTCCTCCGCGCCCTCCTCCAGGATGGAGGAGGCCCACCGCGAGGACTCCCCGCGCGCGCCCTTCGTGTGCCGGGGGTGGTCCAGCGCGGCCCGCACGCGGACCAGCAGCGTGGCCAGCAGGTTGGCCTGGGACGGGACGGGCTCCAGGTCCAGCGGCTCCAGCCAGAGGATGCGCCGTTCGAGCCGCTCGAGCGTCCGCGACAGCGCGGCCAGCTCGGGGCGGCCGGGCCCGCCGACGAAGTGCTTCCAGTCCCGCAGCGCCTGCACGGCGCTGAGCAGGAGCGTGGTCTTCCCGGAGCCCCGGGCGCCGGAGACGAGGAGGCTGGTGGAGAGGTGTTCGGTGCTGGTGCTCGCCGCGTTGGCGCCGTCCTCGCAGGCGGCCTCCAGCCAGGAGAAGAGCTCCCGGAGGCCCCGCTGGGTGGGGCTCAGCAGGTCGGCCCACGCGAAGGCCCGGGCCTCCGGGAGGGGGGTGGGCAGGTACGGCGTCCCCGCCTCCGGGGCATCCTTCTGGGTCGTGGCCATGGCCCCGGAGGATGGGCGGGGGACACCGCCGTGCGAATCACCCTGGAGTCAGGCGAGGTGTCGCAAGGTGGAAGCAGGGCGGGTGCGATCCCCTGGGCCACGTGCAGGCATACTCTTGAACGGGCCATCCCTGCCCCGTAGCTCCCTACCTTGGTGGAAAACCGTGGCCGTGCGTTCCCTCGCTTGTATCGGACTCCTCCTCATTCTTTCGGCCTGCGCTACGTCGGCACCGCTCCCCAGCGCGCGGGAGACGCGGAGCCAGAGGGTCGCCAACCCCCAGCGAGCGGCGAAGCTGCCCTGGACTGACGACGGACGGTGCGTTGTCCGCGAAGCGTCACTGCCTTGGCCGGTGCTGGTGGAGCAGTGCTATCGAACCCTCGACCATGACCGGATTGAGTTCCACGACACCGAGGGGCGATGCGCGGTCGCCTCCGCTGACGCCGCTGCCATAGGCCTCGGGTTCTGCGTGCTGGCGGCTCCCGAGATTGCCGTGGGCGCCGTGATCGTTGTTGGCGCGGTGGTGGTCGCCGTCGCCATCAAGGAAGCGCTGGCGGCCCATGAACTCCGCCACGCCTACCCCGAGGAGGCAGGGGCCTCACGAGGAACCAAGGTGGCCTCCCGGGAAGCTGAAGCGCAACGCAAGCCCAAGCCGAAGCCCGAGCCAGCGGGGCAGGACTGGCAGCCTCCAGGACCGCGTGTGCCCTTGGACCGGACGGGCCGCGCCAGCTGCGAACCCGTTCCAGTGCCCCACGCGGGCGAGGACGACCCGCACAACACGTGCGCCGACACGTTCCCGCCCAACCGTTACCCTGGAATGGACGTGCTCGTTGGAGGTGTGCGCTTCGATGCGCTGCAAGTCGGGGTGCGCAGGCTGTGGGAGATCAAGACCCATCAATTCGATCTGTACAATGACTACGTCCAGGAGCAGGAGATTGATAAGGAAATCAAGCAACTGGAAAAGGAACGAAAAGCCGCGAAAGTGTGTGGCTATGATTTTGCCATTGGGGTGAGCACCCAATTGCACAAAGACACGCTGTTGCAAGTGGATCAGTCCCTGGATGTTGTCGTCACAGGGTGCAAGCGATGACTCCCCGAAAAAGACTTGCCGTCCTTGTCTACGCGCCTGCGCTCGCGGGTAAAGACCGCCGCGCAGTCGATAGCGTTCATGGAGTCGAGAGGGCGATTCCCGGCTTGCGCCTGGAGTGGCGGCTCTCCAAGGGCGGGCGCCCCATCGCATTACCGCAGCGTGACGCGTGGCTCATCGAAAGCATCGAGGACGGCGGATTCCCCATGGTGTGCAACGGGGATCAGCGTCACCCCGTGACGGTCTGGGGAAGGGAAAGAGACGGACTCTTCAGCGCAGGCGGTCAAGCCCAGTTCGAGGTGCATGCAAAACTGCCCCTGGACGAGCCGGTGCTCACCTCAGCGGCGGCTGTGCTTGAGGGCGTGGCGGAAGGAGCGGGGGCGCTATGGGGACGAGCGACGCCATACGACGCCGCGGTGGACATCGCGTATCAGACGGCCCCCACGCAGGAGGGGCCGCCCTCCCCACGCCGGGGACTGCCAGCCCTGAAACTCTTCGAGCACATCCGCGCGCCCGAGATTCCCTATTATCTTGGGTGGCTGAACTACTGGTCTGCCGCGGCCGCGCAGGCCATCGGGTTCCCGGACCCGACCCGTGACGCCGAGCTGCTATCACGGTCGCGGCGCACCGCGACGGGCGGCTGGGTCGTGCAGCTGACGCCCGAGCCGCTCGACCTGGACAACCCCGCCCACCTGGACGCGCTCCTGCGGGCCTACGAGCGCTTTCCGGAGATTGGCGGACGCGCAGCGCCTTGACTGCACTCAGGGGACTCGTGGAGAGCCCCAGTCACGTGGACACCCAAGGTGGGAGCAGGACGGGCGCGACAACGTCTCAGGAAGCCTGCTCTTTCGGCTCGAAGCGTTGCGCGAGGACGTTCGCGAGACCGGCGCCACAATGGCGCTGGGTCTCCCGGAGGAAGCGGCGGATGGAGTGGGCAGAAACAGACCGTGGGCCTCCCTCCAGCGCCGAGGCCAGCGCGTCACAAGTCAGCTGCACGGCGGCTTCATTCGACACCGGAGCCAGTGTTTCCAGTGAGGCACCTTGTTGCGCGCACCTAAGGTAGGACTCTGTAACAGCGGCCTCCAGGTCCGACCCTGAGAAGAAGTGCTGGTTCACCCGGTTCTTCAGGATCAGCGGAGCCAGGATGTCGCTCAGCTCGGCATCGCTGGGAACAGAAACTCGCTGCCCACCGCGCTCCAAGCGCTTCAGATAGTAGGAGACGATCTCGACGGACTCCTCAAGGTCCGGGGGTGGCACGGGAACGTAACGTCCGAACCGGCCACTGCGAATGACCGCTTCATCGAGCGCACCCAGAAAGTTGGTCGTGCCCACGATGATCCTGCGCAGCCGGCCGGCCCGATCCAATTGGACGAGGAGTTCGTTTACATCCGCCTTCTCGTCGCTGTGCATCTGGCCGTTACGCCGGGAGCGCGCCACCGCATCCAGTTCGTCGAGCACCAGCATGCGCTTCTCCTGCTCCACGACCCAATCGAACTGTTCGCGGATCATCAGGCTTCCCCAGCCAACGTAGGGCCCCCGCAGGTCCGACGGAGAGAGCAGTCGCACCTCTTGCTCGAGTTCACCCGCGATGGCCCGGGCAAGTAGCGACTTGCCGCATCCAGGCGGTCCGAAGAAGAGGATTCCCGAAGCCCGCGAGACATTGCGCAGAAATGCGCCCCGACGCTCCGGCCAGATGATGTCGCGCTGGATCCGCTGTTTGACGGCTGTGTAGCCCGCGACGTCATCCAGGCCAGGCAGGCGATCCACATCGCGCTCCACCTTCTCGATGGTGGACTCACGCCGAGCCTCCTCCGGGTCCTTCACCTCCGAGGCGCTCTCCGTGAGCGGCCGTGGCTCGAGCTTCGCGAAGGCGGTCCCCGCTACGGGCACGAGGACCGCTCCTTCTTCACCCAGGTGATAGGCGATGTCCGCCAGGAAAGGACCCGCCCAGAGCAGGGCCTCGCTGGGAACGACGAGCGAGAAGGTTTCCCCCGCCTTGCGCCGCGAGAAGATCTTCCGATGGTAGAAAGACTCCATCGGGCCGCTTCCCGCCAGCGTCTCGACCTCGAAGCTCCCCAGCCCTTCCACATGCAGGTCGGTCCGGGTCACCTCCTGCGTTGCGCCCTCCTCGTCCACGACCTCCACCCGGCTGTGTTCGAACTCGAGTTCCGCATCCGGGCTCCGCAGCCCCACCCACTGCGCCAAGCGAGCCTTCAGTGACAGTGCCGTGGCGCTCTCGTTGCTGCCCTTGAACCGGGAAAGGGGAGCACGCTTGAGCGTTTCTCCCCAGGAGTTCATCGCCTGCGCTGCGCCATGGGCGCAGGCCTCCCGGCCCCACAGCACCAGCTTCAGCGGGGACAGTTCCGCCACGACAGCATCCGTGGCCTTCTCGGGTTTGCCTCCCACCATCAACAAGAGCCGCGAGACGGGCGTGCCGTCACTGGCGATCGCTGTCGCGTCAAACTCGAAGACAGGGCCCGGCCAGGCGGAAAGCAGGCGTTGGAGATCCACAGGGGCGTCCGCATCGCGCCGGAGCGCAACGAGGTTGAGCGTGCGCGGTTCGTCCTGGAGCCGGGGCCCATCCGAGGCCAATACGGACGGCTTGAGGTAGCCGTGCAAAAGCGTTGGGGGACCGCGGACCACCTTCGGCGCCGGAGGTTCGCCGCTGCCCGTGCGGATGAAGCGCTGGGCTGCTCGATACGCCCAACCCATCACGCCTTCCCAAGTGGCCTGGAGCCAGTCCGTGGTGCTGCGGCTGTCGGGCAGATAGAGGAGCGCGAGGACGGGCTCGGGAGCTGTCAGGGCGCGAAGAAACGCTACCTCCCGGTCCTGAGACAGACCCAGCGCACTGGGCCAGAAGGGTTGGGGCAGCGCGAAGGATGGGGGCAGGCCCGGTTCCGGGTCCGGTTCCTCATCCGGGTCCTGATTCACGCCACCTTCGTCAATGGTGGAGGGATCGATGAGTGCGTCCCTCAGCCCCAGGACAAACGGCGCGTAGCGATCCCAGCTGCCGTCGTGGGTTTGACCTCCAGGCCTGCCCGCTCAAGCTGGCGCACGACATTCCCCAGCGATGAGCGTTGCATCTTGACGTCCGACGCGTAGCCAAACGCCTTGACCAGATCCGCGAGCGACGACTGGCCGGCCAGACTCAGCGAATTGCTGAACTTGGCCTGGCGTCTGCGCGCATCCGCCATTCCCAGGGCCAGTGGCTCCACGTCGGACCGGGACACGCGTTCCAGCGTGTTGTCCTGCAACGGCAGCCGGACCGTCAGCGTGTTGCCGTTGCGCCGGGTCACGATCCCGATGGGGTTGCCCGTCTGATGCTTGAGGACGACGGTATCTCCAATCAGGACCTTCATGATGCTCCCCCCTCATTCCGAGAGATGGGCATGCTGCGGGCATGCCTTCGAGTCCGAGCATCACACCCCACGGGGCGGATCCAGGCCATCCCTCCTAAGGGGGATTGCGTCGGCCGCCTACCCGTCGAAGCAGGGGCCGCTCTGGCGGACCTCGACGGTGGACCACTCCGCGGCGGGGCACTGGGTGGCCAGCTCCAGCGCCTCCTCGCGCGTCTTCACGTCCACCAGGAAGAAGCCGCCGATGATCTCCTTGGATTCGGTGAACGGCCCGTCGCTGAAGCTGAGCTTCCCGTCGCGCCGCTCCACCCGGACGCCCTCCGCGTCCGAACGCAGCGAGTCCGCGGCCAGGAGGATGCCTCGCGCCTGGAGCGCCGCGCCGAAGCTCCGCATCCGCTCCATGCGCTCCGCCGCCACCCGCTTCTCCTCCACCGTCTGGGGCTTCCCGCCCCCGGTCTGCATCACCACCAGCATGTACGACATACCAGGCTCCTTCCGGGGCGCCGTCGGGTCAGCGCCCCACCGCCGCGGCACGGGGACCCGCGTCCACCGCGGCGGCCACCGGTGGGGCGGCGGAGGACCAGAGCTGCTCGGGAGGCTCCCCGAACGTGTCCGGCACCGCATGGACGGCGTAGACGCATTCGTGGACGTTGTCACCCAGCTCGCAGAGCAATTCGCTTCGCCCCGCCTGGAGGTCCACCTCGTAGAGCGCGGTGGGGCACTGGCTGCCCACGATGAAGCGCTGGGCTCCCAGCGGCGCCAGCCCTCGCGCGAAGGCCGGCGTGCCGGGCACCCGCACCTGGCGCCGCCCGCTTCCGTCCATCGCCTGGCGCACGAGCTGGGAGGAGTGCGTGTCGTTGAACACGAGCGCGTCCTCGTCCCAGTGCAGGTTGTGGTTGGGGATCTTCACGCCCTCCTGCCGCGCCACGATGCGCGCCGGCCCATCCTCCGGCAGCAGCACGCCCAGCCACGTGGACGAGGAATAGCGGGCGCCCAGGAAGCGCATCGCGAACATGCGCGAGGGCCGCGCCAGTGACGTGTCCAGGCCCAGGCCCTTGAGCAGCCTTCCGGGCAGGCCCAGCAGGCTCTGGAACCTGCGCGTCGCTCCCGACGCCACGAAGCCGAAGGACAGCAGCAGCCCCTCCGGCGCGCGCGCCACGCCGTTGATGTGGACGAAGTCGTAGAGCGGCGGAAGCTGGCGCGGATCCCGGAAGTCCACCTGCGCGGCGTCCCCCGCCCAGGCCCCCAGCCCCAGCGCCTCCGCCAACGCCGGATCCTTCCGCCAGCTCCAGGAGCGCAACAGCTGGCCGTCCCAGCCCACCTTCAGCAACGCGTCCGACGCCGTCGCCGTCACCCAAACGCCATCCGGCTCCACCAGGATGTCGTGGACCTCGCCGAAGAGCGGGTGCGTCAACTCCGCCACCAGGTTCCACTGCCGGTCGAAGACGTACAGGCGGTCCGTCATCGCGATGACGAGCCGGTCCTCCGTGCTGCCAATGCCCCGCCCTCCGCGAAGCCCCCCACGAGGGTTGAGGTCGAACTCGCGGAAGCGGCTCTCCAGGATGGGCCACGTCTTCAGCACGCGACGCTCCCCCTTGCTCACCCACCGCACGAAGCCGCTGCTCTCGCCAGTACCGGAAACGCGAACGATGGAGGTCACCAACAGTCGGGTGTCATGCATGGCGTCAAGACCATCCGTTGAAGAAATAGAGGTTTTCCCACGAACACGCGTTTTCCTCTACCATTGAGACAAGTGGGCCCCAACGCCCGTTAGTGGAAAGGATGGTCGCAGTGAATCCAGGAGTGGAGA
The DNA here is from genome assembly GCF_046520365.1 of Corallococcus sp. 4LFB. NCBI lineage: Bacteria > Pseudomonadati > Myxococcota > Myxococcia > Myxococcales > Myxococcaceae > Corallococcus > Corallococcus sp. 4LFB. The sequence continues at coordinate 3,984 of NZ_JBKGHJ010000057.1, read as the reverse complement.
TCGCCTCGAGGGTTTCATCGCTCGCATCGCGAGTGCAGGAGCTGATGAAGGCGCCGGGCCCGGACGCGAACGCGGCGGTGGTGACCTGGTTGCAGGACGTGGAGTCGGCCTGGTCACTGGTGAAGGATGGCGCGGTGGCGCAGCTGGGCCCGCACGCGACGTCCGCGGACAACCTGCGGCTGGCGGCCCGTGTGGCGGTGGAGCGGCTGCTGCAGATGCCCTGGGTGTCGGGTGAGACGAAGGCCGCGCTCAGCGGGTACCTGGAGCGTCACCCCGCGGCGCGTCAGGTGGGGCGCTATCAGTTCTCCTCTGACTGGATGTCCAAGTGCGAGGACGACTGGCGCAAGGCGCTGGCGCCGCTCAAGGGCCAGCCCCACACGCGCGCGCTGGAGATTGGCAGCTACGAGGGCCGCTCCGCCATCTGGCTGCTGGAGAACGTGCTGACGGACCCCACCAGCCGCATCACCTGCGTGGACCTCTTCGCCGCCGAGTACGCGCAGCGCTTCGATTCGAACATCGCCGCCAGCGGCGCGCAGGCGCGGGTGGAGAAGCTGAAGGGCACGTCTGCGGCGGTGCTGCGGCAGATGCCGCCGGAGCCAACGTACGACCTCATCTACGTGGACGGTTCGCACCAGGCCTACGACACGCTGGAGGACGCCGTGCTGAGCTGGCGGCTGCTCAAGCCGGGCGGCTGGATGATCTTCGACGACTACGGCATGGCGCAGGCGCAGCTCACGCCGCACACGAAGATCGCCCGGCCGGACATCGGCATCGACGCGTTCCTGAGCGCCGCCTCGGAGCACCTGGAGGTCGTGCTCAAGGGCTTCCAGGTCATCCTTCGCAAGAACCCGGCCTGATGAGGCCGGTGGGTGGGGCATGGCGCCGTCCGCCATGCCCCGCCTCCTCGAATCAGAGGCCGGAGACGTGACCCTCGGGGCGCAGCGTCAGCACGCCCCGGGAGAACAGGCCCTGCAGCAGCGCCTGGTCCGCTTCGTTCATGTCACCGAGCACCTGGCCCATGGAGCGATCCAGCGAGGCCTTGAGGATGGCCAGCTCGCGGGGCTCCAGCGTCAGCCGCTCGAAGTCGCTGACCACGCGCCCCGTCTCCTCCTCCAGACGGCGCACCATGGGGCTCTGCTTCACGAGGAGCGCGTCGAAGGGCCGCGGCTCTGGCCGGGGCGCGTCCAGGTGCGCCAGGGCCTTGCGCCAGGTGCGCGTGAAGCTGTCCCGGTCGAAGTTGCGCGTGATGAACTCACGGCCCCGGGCGCACTCCTGCGTGACGCGGTCGCGCGAGCGGACGTCCTCCAGGATGGCGTTCGCGACCTCCTGGAAGGAGAACGGATCGCCGAAGGCCATGTCCACGTTGTCGAAGACGCGGATGCCGTGGCCCGGCGGCACGCTGAAGCGGTTGTTGCCGATGCCATTCGTGTAGACGGGGCAGCCCTGGTAGACGGACTCCAGCGGATAGAAGCCGAAGGGCTCCGGGTAGATGTTGAAGGAGAGTCCGAACTTCGTGAGCTCGAAGAGCCGGAAGAGCGCGGCCTGGTTGAGGAAGCGCACCGGGATGAGCAGGTCGGAGAGCTTGAAGCCCATCCCGTCCAGCATGGCCCGGCCGCTGCCCACGTCGAACGGGAAGCCGTGCGTGTACGAGTAGTCGATGAGGGCGAAGTCCTCTGCGTCGACGACGAGCCGGTAGCGCGGCCCGTTCGCCTCCCGCGATTGCAGGTTGAGGTGCACGAGGATGCTGAGGACGGCGTACCAGTCCGGCTTGCGGGGCTGCAGCGCGTGGCCCAGCACGTCCCCGGCGTCCAGCGCCTCCTGGACCTGGGCAGGCAGCTGCGCGCCCTGCATGCGAGCGTCACCGGTGGGGCTGGCGACGCAGGGCAGGCCCGCGTGGAAGTCCACGACCTTGTCGAAGCCGGAAGGGTCCAGGCAGGTGCGGCGGCGCACGTCGGGCAGCGTGAGCAGGCTGATGAGCGCCTCACGCATGTACGGTGAGTAGGCGGTGTAGAGGTCCACCGCGGGATTGCCCAGCCAGAGGGACTGTCCGCCCACGAGCCCGTGGAAGAGGACCACGGAGCGGCGGGCGATGCGCGGGCTCGGCGGATGGATCCACAGGCCCATGTCACAGAAGATGGCGAGGTCCGCCGGAGGCTCCGCCAGGATGCGGCGCAGCCGGTCCGCGGTCGCCACGGGCATGGGCGTGTCGGTGCCGCTCAAGCGGTGCTTGTAGTAGGCCGACACCTCGTGTCCCTGCTGCCGCAGGTCCTCCAGGATGAGGCCGTTGACGACACCGCCAGCGGTGCGGAACGGCTCGGACTCCATGAAAAGATTGACCCGCTGCTGCGTCATGTCTGGTTCCTCGGGATGGATGGGGGGAAGGCGTCACAGAAGGATTGCAGTACCTGCCGCCACGCGTGGAGGAGCTCGGCGACGGTGTCAGGGCGGAACAGGTCGACCTTGTATTCGAGCGTGGCGATGAGCCCGCCAGGGGTGTCGGAGACGCCGAGCTTCAGGTCGTAGAGCGTCCAGCCGCGGCTGCGCATCAGCGGGCGCACCGCGAGACCGGGCACCTGGGGGGCGTTCCCTTCACGGTCGGAGAAGGTGAAGCCGATGCGGCACAGCCCGGGCAGCACCTGGACCAGCTCCGCGTGGGGCAGCCCCTGGTGCGCGAACGCCTCCAGGTAGGCCGTGCGGACGCGGGCCAGCGCTTCGCGCGGCGCGAGGCCCTGCTCCATCCGGGTGCGGATGACGAGGTAGCCGGCGAACATGCCGATCAACGGCTCCAGCTCCGGGCGCGGACGCTGGGCATGCGCGAAGCCGACGCGGATGTCCTCCTGGTTGGCCCGGCGCGACAGCAGGACCTGGAACGCGGACAGCAGCACCATGAACAGCGTCACGCCTTCCGCGCGGCAGAGCTGCTTCAGCCGGGCGACGAGCTCCGGGGGCAGGACGAGGTCCAGGCTCGCGCCGCGCAGCGACTCCCGCTCCGGGCGTGGGAAGTCCAGCGGGAGCCGCACGTCCTCCGGCGGACCCGACAGCTTCCTGGCCCAGTACGTCCGCAGCCGCTCCAGCGCACCGTCCTTCAGCCACGCGTGCTGCCAGCGGGTGAAGTCCTGGTACTGGATGGGCAGCTCCGGCAGGGGCGACTCGCGGCCCTCGCGGAAGGCGGCGTAGAGCACCGCGAGCTCGCCCGCGAAGACGGAGAAGGAGACGAAGTCCGTCACCGCGTGGTGCATGTTGACGAGCAGCACGTGCTGTTCGGCGTTGAGCCGGTACAGGTGGCAACGCAGCAGTGGCCCGCGCTCCAGGTCGAAGGAGCGGTCCATCTGCGCGCGTGCACGGCGCATGGCCTCTCCTTCCCGCTCCGCTTCAGGCAGCGAGTCGAGCGCCTCCACCTCGAAGGGAACGGGACCGGGCGGGACGATGTGTTGCCGGGGCTTGCCGTCCACGGTGGGGAACGTCGTGCGCAGGCTCTCGTGACGGCGGACGATCTCCTCGACGCCCCGCTTCAAGGCGGCCACGTCGAGCATGCCCCCCAGGCCCAGCACGACCGGAGAGGCGTTGTGCGCGCTGTCGGCGCCGCCCTGCTCCGGTGACCAGTAGACCTCCTGGCTGAACGACAAAGGCAGCGTGTCCGTGGGAGGGGTCCGCACGACGGGCGGAAGCGGCTTCGCGCCCTCCGTGGCACCCGGCGTCTGGAGGAGCTCCGCCAGCGCGGCCACGGTGGGACGTTCAAAGAGATCCGCGAGCGCGAACTCCCGGCCGAAGAGCGCCCCGAGCCGTGTCACGACCTGCGTCGCGATGAGGGAGTGGCCGCCGAGGTCGAAGAAGTTGTCGTGCAGCCCGACGCGCTCCACCTTCAGCAGCTCCGCCCACTGGTCCGCGATGAGCTGCTCCACGGGCGTGCGCGGCGCGGCGAAGACGTTCGTGCGCGGCGTGGCCTCCGCCGTCAGCGCGGGCAGCTTCGCCCGGTCCACCTTC
>NZ_JBKGHJ010000579.1:0-4703 GCF_046520365.1 Corallococcus sp. 4LFB | reverse complement strand
CCCTCCCCCGCCTCCAGGCCCCTGCTACTTGCCGGCCTCCTTCTTGGGGGCCGTCTTCTTTTCATGCAGCTTCTTGGCGAAGGACTGCACGGCGGCGGGCACGTTCTTGTCGCGCGACAGGTCCTTCAGCTCCGCGTCGCGCAGCGTGTTGAGGAACTTCATGGTGACGGTGAGCGGCACCTTGGGGTTCTTCACCAGCGCGAGCTTCACCTTCTGCATCTTCGTCCACTCGCGGTTGTTGTAGATGACGCGCAGCACGTCCTCGTTGATGGCGCGGTTGGCGGCGCACGCGAGCACCTCGCCGTCGGTGATGCGGGGGCTGCGGATGACGGCCACGCAGACGAGCTTGTTGGTGTCGCGGATGAGGGCGGAGCGGGCCTCCTTGTTGCCCAGCGTGCCCAGCTTGATCTTCTCCGCGATGGACATCTTCATGATGCGCTGGGCGAGCGTCATCCGCTTGCCCTCCTCCATGGGGGCGGCGTCCTCCGCCTGCGCCTCCGTGCCCAGCTCCTGGAGGACCTCCTCCGCGGTGGGGCCGGGGTCCGGCGGCGCGGCGGCGGCCTGCGGGCCGTAGATGCGCACGCGCGCGGCCTGCATCGCGGGCACGTCCGCCAGCACCAGGCCGCTGCGCACCGCGAAGTCGCAGACGCTGTCCACCAGCGACACCGGCACGCCGGGGTTGGCGCACAGGTTGCGGATGATGTCCTCGTTGCGCAGCAGGCGCAGCTGGTTCTGGGAGATGATCTCCGCCACCTTCGGGCTGCACGCGGCGGCCACCGCGGAGACGGCGTCGTCCGGCGTCTCCGAGTTGAGGACGAGCATCTCCGCGTAGGCTTCCTTGTCCTTGAGCAGGCCCAGGAACCAGCCCAGCACGGGCGGCTGCACGCCCTCGTCGCGCAGCGCGGAGCCCAGGATGCGGTCCGGCAGGGTCGCGGCCGTCTTGGCGGCCGTCTCGCGCACGTTCGCCTCCGGGTCGAACGTGAGCATGTAGAGCGCGCCCAGCATGTCCGACGGGTTGAGCGGCACCAGCGACTTGGCCGCCATCATCCGCAGGGGCACGGGGGCGTTGGGGTCCACGTGCTTGCGCAGGTTGGGCGGCAGGAATTCAGCGTTGAAGGGGCAGCCCGGGGGCGGGGCCGGGATGCTGGGGTCAGCGGCGGTGCTCATGAGGCGTGATTCCTTCCGTAGATGATGCGCAGCCCCTCCAGGGTGAGGAACTCATCCACCTCCTGGATGGCCTTCGATTCACTGGCCACCAGCGGGGCCAGGCCCCCGGTGGCCACCACTTTCGCGGAGAAGCCCATCTCCGCCTCCATGCGCGCGCACAGGCCGTCCACCATGCTCACGTAGCCGTGGACGAGCCCGGACTGCATGGAGTGCACGGTGTTGCGGCCCACCACGTGCGGCGGCCGGGCGAACTCGACGCGGGGCAGCTTGGAGGCGTTCTGGAACAGGGCCTCCATGGAGATGTTGATGCCGGGGCAGATGGCGCCGCCCAGGTACTCGCCCTTGGGCGTCACCGCGTCCAGCGTCGTCGCGGTGCCGAAGTCCACGACGATGAGGCCGCGGTGGTGCTTCTCGTAGGCGGCCACCGCGTTGACGATGCGGTCCGCGCCCACCTCCCGGGGGTTGTCGTAGAGGATGGGCATGCCCGTCTTCACGCCCGGGCCCACGAACATGGGGCGCGTCTTGAAGTAGCGCTCGCTCATCTTCTCCAGGATGAACTGGAGCGGCGGCACCACGCTGGACACGGCCACGGCCTTCACCTGGTTCGCGTCGATGCCGCTCCATGCGAAGAGCTGGCGCACGACGATGCCGTACTCGTCCGCGCTCCTGCGGGCGCTCGTCTCCAGGCGCCAGTGGTCCAAGAGCCGCCGGCCCTCGTACACGCCCAGGACGGTGTTGGTGTTGCCGACGTCGATGGCCAGGAGCATCGCTTGCGCACTCTAGCGCTGGGGGCGCAGCTGCTCCACGTCCCCCGCGAGCACGCGCTCCACGCGGCCGTCCGCCATGCGCACCAGGAGGGCGCCCGTGGGGTCGATGTCCTCCGCGAACCCCTCCCAGTCCCCCCGGTCCGTCCGCACCCGGACGGGCACCCCCAGGGTGCTGGAGAGCGCCTTCCACCGGGTGCGCACCGCGTCGAAGCCGGTGGCCAGGTACGTGTCCAGCCAGGTCTCCAGCCGGGTCCACAGGGCCGCGGCGAAGGGCGCGCGGGCCACGGGCCGCCCCAGCGCCAGGGCGAGCGACGTGGCCGCGGCGCGCAGCTCCTCCGGGAAGTGCTCCTCCCCGGAGTTGAGGTTCACGCCCACGCCCACGATGACGAAGTGCACGCGCTCGGGTTCGGCGGACAGCTCCGTGAGGATGCCGGCCACCTTCCGGCCGGAGATCTGCACGTCGTTGGGCCACTTGATGGCGGCGTCGGCGCCCGCCTCGCGCAGCGTCTCCGCCAGGGCCACGGCGGCCACCAGCGTCAGCTCCGGCGCGCGCTGCGGGGGCAGCTCCGGGCGCAGGATGGCGGAGAAGTACAGGTTGAGGTTCGGCGGCGACACCCAGGCGCGGCCCCGGCGCCCCTTCCCCGCCGTCTGCTGCTCGGCCACGACGACCGTGCCGTGCACGGCGCCGTCCTGGGCCAGCCGGAAGGCCGCCGCGTTGGTGGAGCCGAGGGTGTCGTGGTGGTGCAGCACGCGGCCCACCGCGCGCGTGGCGAGCAGCGGGTGGACCTCCAGCGCGGAGAGCCGGTCCGGCCGGCCCACCAGCCGGTAGCCCTTCGCCGGCACCGCTTCGATGCGGTAGCCCTTCAGGCGCAGGGACTCCACGTGCTTCCACACCGCGGTGCGCGACAGGCCCAGCCGGGTGGACAGCGCCTCGCCGGAGATGAAGCCCTCCCCACCTTCCGCGAGGAAGTTCAGGATGCGCGCGTCCTGCGTGAGCTCAGGTGTCTCCACGAGGCGGGCCGCTTCAGTCCTGCGCGGGCGCGGCGGGCGTCTTCGCGGCGCCGGTGCCATCCACCTTGTAGGAGAGGAGCTCCAGCTCCGTCTGCGGCACGCGCTTGCCCTCGTGCTCCGTGGCCACGTCCACGCGGACCAGGCCCACGCCCGCGGCGAAGGTCATGGTGTTCACGAGCGTCGTCTGCGCGTCCACCTTGTTGCGGCCCTCCACGCTCACGCAGTTGGGGAAGGAGCCCGCGGGCACCTTGCAGGCGAAGCCCACCTGCACCAGCTGGTAGCGCTCCGTGGACGACACGGACACGACGTTGTTCCAGCCGCGTCCGGCCACCAGCGGGCCGCGCAAGAGGTAGCGCTTGGGGTCGCGCAGGCCGTAGGCGTCCACCGTGAGCTGGCCGCCCTGGTTGTCCACGAAGTACCCGTCCTCCTCCTTGACGATCTCCACCGTGACGGGCTTGTCGTCGCGTCCGTCGATCCGGTACGTCCACGCGTTGCCCACGGCCAGCGGGTAGTACTGGGCGATGGACCCGGGCGAGGGGCGCGCGTCCGCTTCGACGCGCTTCGCGCACCCGGAGCCCACCAGCGTGGAGGCCAGGAGGGCCAGGCCCCCCACCATCGACAGCGATTGCTTCAGGGACGGCTGCTTCATGCGCTTAGGGGTCCGCGTGGCTCTGGCCACGCGCCTCCGCGGTTGCGTGGTTGCGTGATGCGTAGAGCGTGTCCAGCGCCTGCTGCGCGGCGGCCTGCACCGACGGCGTGTCGTGGCCCAGGGCCACCGTGTAGAGGTACGCCTCCGCCTCCCGGCCGCCAATCTCGCCCACCGCGAAGACGATCTCCCGCAGGAAGCCCGAGTCGCGGCCGCGCGCCAGGTCGATGAGCGCCGGCACCGCGCTCCTGGCCTTCATCTCCGCCAGCGCGCCGATGGTGCGGCGCACCTGCTCCGCGTCGCTGGTGTCCTTGAGGCGCTCGATCAAGAGCGGCGCGGCGGCCGGGTGCTTGCGCTCGGCCAGCGTCCGGAGGGCGAACTCGCGGACGCGCGAGTCGGTGGCCTGGAGGTCCGCCACCAGCGCCTCGTCCGCGCGCTCCAACGCGGCGAGCTGCAGCACCGCGGCCTCCGTCACCTGCCGCAGCACGCTCTCCAGCGCGCCGCGCATGGCCGTCCGCCGCCCCTCCGCCGAGTCCTCCTCCACGGCCGCCTCGCCCAGGCCCACGACCTCGTAGCGCTGGGGCGTGTTGCCGCCGAAGCGCTCCAGGGACAGGTTGGCGCCGACCTCCGCGAAGCTGTGCGGGTTGCCGTCCTTCAGCACCTCGCGGGTGAAGGGCACCTCCAGCGACAGGCGCCAGGGGCGGGCCTTCTTGGGGACCTCGTCACCCACCCGCTCGAAGCGGCCGGAGGACTCCAGCGCGTCGTCGAACAGTTCCCTCACGCCCTCCGGACCGAAGCCGAGGAGGGCGTTGTCCCGCAGGGTGTCCCCGGAAAGCTCCACCGGCGCCACCGGATAGCGCGGGGCCTGCGAGCGGCAGGCCCCGAGGAACAGCACGCAGGAGGTAAGCAGCAGGGCCGGCTTCATGGCCCCCCCAGGCTAACACTCCCGCGTCCACCGCACCCGATTCCGTGCGGCGGTTCAGCCCTCCTTGTTGCCCTCGGACGAGCCATCCGTCCCGGGGGCCGCCGGCACCTCGCGGACCTCCGCGGGCTGCGAGGCGGGCTCGGCGGTGGCCTCTTCCGGAGGCAGCGCCTGCCCCCCGACCGGGGTC
>NZ_JBKGHJ010000578.1:0-4708 GCF_046520365.1 Corallococcus sp. 4LFB | reverse complement strand
CGGAGGTGGCCCCGCCGCCGCCGCCCGAGGGTGGGCCCCCGGACGAGCCGCAGCCGCCGCGCCGTGGCCACCTGCGGCTGGTGAAGTAGGGGCGGCCGGCTCGGAGCTCGGAGACGCGTCAGCGCCTGAGCTCCGCCTCCACGTCCGCCTTCTTGCCGCCCATGAACGAGCCCGTCCAGGCGCGGTAGCCCTTGCGCTTGAGCTGCACGGAGATGGAGCGCGAGGGGTAGGTGTTGTCCATCGCCAGCGGCGTCACGCCCACCTCCACGCCGTCCACCAGGACGGTGGCGCCGGAGGGCTCGCTGCGGATGGACAGCAGCGGCGTCGGAGCCCCGAGCGCGTGCATCACCTGGGCCTCGTAGCGGGGCCACAGGTACAGCGTGCCCGCCGCGAGCACCGTCGCGACGCCGAACAGCGCCACCGCCAGGCCCCAGCGCCCGCGGGGACGGGAGGAGGCCACGGGCTCGAACTCGTACGTCGTGCCCTCCGGACGGGCGCGCGCGCCTCCAGCTCCAGGTCGCCCTGGCCCGCCTGACGGATGCTGGGCCGGTTCATCCGCTCGGACTCGTCCACGTCCGACAGGGACTGCGTGGCCAGCGCGGGCGCATTCGCCGGAGCCTGGGCCGCGGAGGCCGCCGCTGCATTCCCCTGCGCCGGCGAGGACTTCGCCCTTGCGGGTGCATTCGCTTGAGGCCGCGCGGACGCGGCGGACTCCGTCCCACCCGCTGTGCCAGGCCCCACGCCTCCTGTCCGGGCCGGAGCCGCGCCCGCCGGAGGCCGCGAAGGGACTGGCCCCGCTCCTCGGGGCGCCACGGGCTCGGCGCCGCGCCACGCAGGCTCGCTCGCGGAGGCACGGGCGGCGCCAGCGCCGTATCCCGTCGCCGTCCCCGGTCCCGCGGTCTCGGGAGCCACGGGTGACGCGCTCGCGGAAGGCCCGCGCGTGCAGGCCTCGCAGGGCGACTCAGGGGACTCCAGGGCCGAGCCACACAGCGCACAGGTGTGGACCACGGCGCCGGACGCGGACAGCGAGACGCCTCCCACCGGCGGGCTCCACGGCTCCTCTTCCTCCGCGCCCACGGGAACAGTCGCCGTTGGCGCCCTCCACGGCGCGGAAGCCACCGCCCCCGAAGCCGCGGCAGCCGCGCCGCCATAGGCCATCGTGCCCGAGGTGGAGCCGGGCGCGGAGGGAACCCGCCCCGGGTCCACGCCCTCGCGCGGCGCGGCGGACATCACGAACGAAGCGGACGTCGACGCCGGAGCCTCCGCCAGGGCGGCCCGGGCCACTTCCCCCACGGACATGGGCAGCCGCACCCCGCGCAGGAAGGTCGCCAGCGCATGCGACGACGTGGGCTCACCCGTCGTCGCCAGCCACCGCGCGAGCGCCTCCGACACGTCCTCCGGCTCCGGGAAGCGGGCCGCGGGGTCGCGCGACAGCATGCGCAGCACCAGCGTGGCCAGCGACGCCGGCACGTCCGGCAGCGACGCGGGCGCGCGGTTGAGGATGGCGTACGCGACCGCCATCGGCTCCGCGGATCCGCCGAACGGGTGCTGCCCCGCGAGCATCTCCGCCAGCAGCGTGCCCAGCGAGAACTGGTCGCTCAGCGCCGTGGCCGGCTCGCCCCGGAGGACCTCCGGCGCCGCGTAGGGCACCTTGCCCTTGAACGCCCCGGGCTCCGTGCGCGACAGCCCCGCGAGCCGCGCGATGCCGAAGTCCGTGACCTTCACCTCGCCTTCGCGCGACACCAGCAGGTTGGACGGCGACACGTCCCGGTGGGCCGTCATCACCACCTGGCCGCCGTGCTGGCGCCGGTACGCGTGCTGCAATCCCGCCTGGGCCTGGCTCGCGATGAACACCGCCAGGTGCGGAGGAAACCGCAGCCCCTGCCGCGTCACCGCGCGCATCAGCGCGCCCAGGTCCCAGCCGTCCACCAGCTCCATCACCAGGAAGAGCCCCTCGGCGCTCTCCCCCACGTCGTGCACGGTGACGATGTTCTGGTGCTGCAGCAGCATGGCCAGCCGCGCCTCGGAGACGAACATGTTCGCGATGTCCGTCTCGCGCGCCAGGTGCGGCAGCACGCGCTTGATGGCCACGGTGCGCTCGAAGCCCTCCGCGCCCTTCGCCACTCCCAGGAACAGCTCCGCCATGCCTCCCGTGGCCAGCGGTTGCAGCAGCCGATAGCGCGACGTCACGAGGACCTCCGGAAAGGCGCGGTGGGGCGCATCACCCCTGGGACTGGGTGATGTCGCGCAGGTGCTTCCACGGGTAGATGCCCGTGTTGTGCTGGTCGCTGAAGACGAACGCGAGCGCGTAGTTGCCCACGGGCTGCATCTGCAGCACGCGCAGGTTCGCGGGCACCTGCGAGGGGTCCAGCGTGCGCTTCGCCGTCCACTCGTCCACGCACGCGGCGCACGGGCACTGCTGGCGCAGCACCTGCGCGGTGGCGGTCGTCGTCGCGCCGTCGTCCCACGTCAGCGTCAAAGACTCGCCGTCCGCGGACAGCTTCGCGTCCGTCGCGCTGACGGGCTTGGGCGCGGGCTTGATGCGATCCCAGAAGTTGCTCACCGGTCCACCTTCCAAAGCTTGGGGCAGCCCCTCCCTACCATCCTTCCGGCGGGGTGGGGTGGCTGCCGCGAAACCGGCAAGGGGCCCGGGGCGCGGAGCTTCAGGAAGCCAGCTTGACGGGCTGCCGGTGGCCTTCCAGCCGCACGCCCCGCTGGGCCAGCACCGCGCGCAGGGCCAGCACCACCTTGGGGTCCAGCTGCGCGCCGCTCAGGTTGTCCAGGATCTCCATCGCCTTCTCCAGCGGCATGGCCTTCTGGTAGGGGCGCGTGGAGGTGCACGCGTCGAACGTGTCCGCGCACGCCACGATGCGCGCGAGCAGCGGGATGGACTCGCCCTTGAGCTTGTCCGGGTAGCCCGTGCCGTCCCAGCGCTCGTGGTGGTGGCGCACGCACGCGCGCACCGGGCCCAGGAACGTGACGGGGCCGATGATGGCGTCGCCAATGGCGGGGTGCTCGCGCATCGTCGCCATCTCCTGGTCGGTGAGGCGCGACTGCTTGCAGAGGATGTTCTCCGCGATGCCAATCTTCCCGATGTCGTGGAGGATGCCGCCGTACTGCAGCTGCCGCAGCTCGCGCTCGGTGAGCTTCAGCTCCTTGCCAATCTCCACCGCCACGTCGCCCACCCGCTGGCTGTGGCCGCGCGTGTACGCGTCCTTGGAGTCGATGGAGTTGGCCAGCGCGACGATGGTCTCCAGGTAGCCCTTCTCCAGGCTCTCGTAGAGGCCGCGCGTCTCCATGTCGTACGCCAGGAGCTGCTTGCTCATGTAGTTGAACGTCTGGGCCAGCTCCCCCAGCTCGTTCTTCTGCTTGAGGTGCACCTCCACGCCGAACTTGCCGCGCGCCAGCTCCAGCGACGTCGCGATGAAGGTCTTCAGGGGCTGCGTGAGGTTGCGGGAGAAGATGGCCGCCAGCACCAGCGCCACCAGGATGGCGCCGCCCAGGCCCAGGAGGATGCGCCGCTCCATGGTCTCCACCTGGCGGTAGGCGTGCTCCACCGGCTGCTCGGACACGATGGCCCAGCCCGCCTCCGGCAGCACCGAGTACGCGGACACCACCGCGTCCCGCCCCTCGCCGAAGTTGCCCACGTGGAACAGCTCCGTGTCGGGCGTGCCCTCGCGCTGCTTGAGCAGGTGCGCCAGCGGCAGCCGCTTCGACACGTCGTCGCCCACCGCGCCCAGGTCGCCGCCGCCGGTAATCAGCCGTCCATGCCGGTCCGCCAGGTACGCGAACCCCGTGCTGCCCACGCGCTCCTGCGCCAGCATCTGCCGCAGGCCCGCGAGCGTCAGGTCCGCGGCCATGTAGCCCTGCACCGGGTCGCCCACGGGGAAGGCCAGCGTCACCACCGGCCCGCCGTCACCCTGGGACGCCACCACGTCCGAGTAGCGCACCCCGGTGAGCCCCTCGTCGAGCAGCGCCCGCGCGCGCTCCTCGTGCTCCGCCACCGCGCTGGGCGCCATGTCGTGCACCGCGAAGGCCTGCAGTCCCGGCAGCCGCTGCTTGTCCGCGCCGAACACGGTGAGCGCCAGCACCTCCGGGCGCTGGTTGAGCACCGACGCGATGTGCAGCCGCTGCGTGTCGCGCGACAGGGTGAAGAAGCCGCCCGGCACGCTGGACAGCCCCACCACCCTCTCCGTGGGGTCCTCCAGGAAGCTCTCCGCCTTGAGCCGCAGCTGCTTCACGCGCTCCTGCGCCAGCTCCTGCGCGTCGCGGATGAGCAGCTCCCGCGTATGGGACACCGACAACCAGCCCACCATCAGCGTGGGGATGATGCTGACCACCAGCATCAGGAGGAGGATGGCTTTGAAAAGTCGCACGGCGGTGGCTCCTCGCGGACAGGCGGCTATTTCTGCCAGCCGTCCTTCACCTTGACGTTGAGTTCGAGCGATTCCGCGGCCAGCTCGAAGCGCCGTGGCTGGGAGGGCAGGGACCGCCCCTGCTCCGGACTCACCGCCGTCACCGTCCAGCGGTAACGGCCCGCGGGCAGCGGCGGCAACGTCCATTGCCGCGCGGCCTGCACGGAGCGCACCGGCGCCGGAGCCGCTCCCCCTTCCACGCCTTCCGCGACGACCTCCACCTCGTAGCGCGTGGCGCCCGTGACGGCGGCCCACGCCAGCGTCACCGGCCCCAGCAGGCCCCCGGGCGCCGG
>NZ_JBKGHJ010000577.1:0-4737 GCF_046520365.1 Corallococcus sp. 4LFB | reverse complement strand
CCCCCACCCGCAGCACCCAGGACCGCGGCCCATGGCGCTCCGCCTGGGGGGCCTGCGCCAGGAACCGGCGGACGCCGTCCCGCTCCTCCACGACGACGCCCAGCCGGTACGGCAGCGACTGCCGCCCCCGCGCGAGCGTCCCGCACACGTCCTCCAGCCGCAGCCCGTCGAAGTCCTTCCCCGACGCGAACGTGCTCCACGCCTCCACCAGGTTGGAGAGGCTGGCCGCGGAGTTCGCCGACAGCGTGAAGACCTGGGGGCCCTGCTCTGCCTGTTCACGGTGCGCGGTGTCCGGCGGCGCGGCCTCCACCAGCACCTGCGCGTTCACGCCGCCGAAGCCGAAGCAGGTCATGCCCGCGCGCAGCGGCACGTCCTCCCGGACGCTCTTCCACGGCGCCGAGGCCCGCGCGAACTGGAACGGGCTGGCGTCGAAGTCGACCAGCGGGTTCACCGTCTTCACGTCGATGCTGGGCGCGATCCACCGGTGCCTCAGCATCAGCAAAATCTTGATGAGGCTCGCCACGCCGGACGCGGGCTCCAGGTGGCCGACGTTCGGCTTCACCGACCCCAGCTGGCAGAAGTTGCGCGCCTGCGTGTGCTTGCGGAACGCCTGCGTGAGCCCCTCGAACTCGATGGGGTCTCCCAGCGACGTGCCCGTCCCGTGGGACTCCATGTAGCTCACGGTGTCCAGGCCGAAGCCCGCGTCCTCACTGGCGGCCAGCGTCACGTCGCGCAGGGCCGGCATGCTGGGCGCGGTGAGGCCGCGGCCGTGCCCGTTGTGGTTCACCGCCGTGCCGCGCACGAGCGCGAGGACCCGGTTGTGCTCGGCCCGGGCGTCGCTCAGCCGCTGGAGCAGCACCAGCCCGATGCCCTCGCCGGGCGCGTAGCCGTCCGCGTCCACGTCGTACGTCTTGCTCTTGCCCTCCGGGCTGAACAGCCGGAGCTGTTCGAAGGCGTCGAACTTCCACGGGTGGAGGTTCAGGCTGGCGCCGCCCACGAGCGCGTAGTCGCACTCGCCGCGCAGCAGCGCCTCCTTCGCCTCGTGCAGCGCGACGAGCGACGAGGTGCAGGCCGCCTCCACGGCCATGCTGGGCCCCCGGAAGCCGAACACGTACGAGACGCGGTTCGCCACGATGCACGCGAAGCCGCCCGTGGACGCGTAGCGGCTCGCCGTGACGCCCGCCATCCCCAACTCCTGGAGATAGTCGCTGCTCATGGTGCCGATGAAGACGCCCGTCTTCTTCTCGCGCAGCCGGTCCAGCGGCACCGCCGCGTCCTCGAAGCAGTGCCAGGCCTCCTCCAGCACCAGGCGCTGCTGGGGGTCCATGTTGTCGGCCTCGGCGGGCGAGATGCCGAAGGCGGCGGCGTCGAACGAGTCCACGTGCTCCACGAGCCCGCTCCACTGGCCCTGGCTCGTCGGCTTCGTCACCCAGCGCTCGCGCGGCAGGGGCTGGATGGAGCTCACCCCCGCGACGAGGTTGTGCCAATAGGCCTCGACGTCCTTCGCCCCCGGGAACCGGCAGGCCATCCCGATGATGGCGATCGACTCCCCTGGCACACCCGACTTGCTGCGCATGCTGCCTCCTAGAACTGACCTTCGATGCGCTCCCGGACCTCGGGGAGGGTGAACGTCGTTTCCTGCATCCGAAGCTCCGCGTCGACGGCTTCCGCCAGCTCCGCGCGCAGCCGCGCCGTCAGCCGCTGCTTCAACAGCTTGAGGGACACGAGCGGCTTGTCCGCCAGCTCCTCCGCCTTCGCCATCGCCACCGCGAGCACGTCCTTGCGCGGGACGATGTGCATGGGCGCGCCGCGCTCCTTGAGCTGGGCGCCGGTGTAGTTGGCCGCCGTGAAGAGCATTTCGCTGGCGAGCACGTCGCCGAACTTCCGGGGGATGACGCAGGTGGCGCCAAACCCCGGCGTGAAGCCGTAGCGCATGAAGTTCGTGCAGTAGATGGCCTCCAGCGCCATCACGATGACGTCCGCGGTGCAGCCGAACACCAGCCCGCCGCCAATGCCGTGCCCCTGCATGGCCGACACGACGGGCAGCTCGCAGCGCAAGAGCAGGTCGTAGAAGGCCATGTCGGTGAACCGCATCCGGCCCTCGTTCATCGCGAGCAGCTCTTCCTTGTTCCCGCCGCAGCAGAAGTAGGTGTCGTAGCCCGTGAGCACGACGACCTTCAGGTCCGGCCGCCGCGCCACCTGCGCGAACGCCCCCTGGAGCCCCTCCACCAGCGCCCGGGAGAAGGTGTTCTTCTGGGCGCGCTCCTCCATGCGCACCACCGCGATGCTCCCCTCCACCGTCAGCTTCACCACGTCGTCCATCACACGCCCCCTTTCCCGCGCCTCAGCGGTCCTTCGCTTCC
The DNA here is from genome assembly GCF_046520365.1 of Corallococcus sp. 4LFB. NCBI lineage: Bacteria > Pseudomonadati > Myxococcota > Myxococcia > Myxococcales > Myxococcaceae > Corallococcus > Corallococcus sp. 4LFB. The sequence goes on along the minus strand of NZ_JBKGHJ010000577.1, from coordinate 2,374 downwards.
CAGGGAAGGAGCTGGTGCTCCACGAAGTCCCGCAGGTTCTTCTGGAAGTCGCCGTGGACCATCAGCCGGGAGATCTCCGACACGGCCAGCTCCTCCACCTCGTCGGACAGCACCCAGACCTGGCGGAAGTAGCGCTTGAGGTTCCCCACCGTCGCGGGCTGCACGCGTGACAGCCGCGCCTTCAGCCGGCGCAGCGCGGCCTCCGGTGAATCGCTCACCTCGTCGACGAGGTTCATCCCCAGGGCCGCTTCGGCGGACACCGGCTGCGTGGTGAGCGCCATGCGGTACGCGGGCTGGTAGCCCACGCGCCGGATGAGGTACGGGATGACCATGGCGGGCATGAGCCCCCAGAGGACCTCCGACAGGCTGAAGCGCGAGCGCGGGGTGGCCACCACCAGGTCGCTGGCGGCGACGAAGCCCACGCCCCCCGCCAGCACCTCGCCGTCCACGTGCGAGATGATCACCCGCGACATCGTCGCCATGCGCCGCAAGAGCCGCATGTACGGACGGGTCAGCACCTCCTGCTCCGCGGCGGTGGCGTCCGGGCGCAGCGTGGACACCTCGTCGAAGTCCATGCCGGTGCAGAACGTGCCCGGCTGGCCCTTGAGCACGATCAACTGCTGGCGCGCGTCCGCCTCCACGGCGTCCAGCACCGCGTGCAGCTCCTCCAGGAGCACGGCGTTGATGCTGTTGCGCGCCTCCGGGCGGTGGAGCGTCACCGTCACCACGCCGTCCGCCGCGTCCACGCGCAGCGTCTGGAGTCCGCCATGGCCGCTCAGGTCCATGCGTACTCCCGGTGGAAGCCCTTCACGCGGACGAGCCGCAGGCGCTTGCGGCCCTCGAACTGGCGCGCGTAGAGGCTGGAGAGATCCCCCACCTGGACCTCGGCGTCCTTCGTGCCGAAGCCAAGCTCCATGCTGCGGTCGAGGATGCGCTCGTACTCGTCCATGGACAGCGAGTGCCGGCGCGCCAGGTGCCCGCCGATGTCGAAGCGCGCCTGGGCCCGCTGCGAGTTCCGGTCGAACGTGCCGCTGTAGAACTCCGACGAGCACCCGGAGCCGTAGGAGAAGAGGCCCACGCGGTGGAAGTCCTGCGCGTTGGCGTGGTCGATGAGGCCGCACAGCGCCAGGAAGACGGTGGCCGAGTAGATGTTGCCCACCTGCGTGCAGTAGCGCGTGGCCGGGCCGATGCGGCGCTGGAAGTCCTCTTCAATCTGCGCGGCGCCCAGGCCCGGCCCCCCGAAGGCGCGCATCATCTTGCGGTGCGCGCCCTTCACCATGCCGGCGAACGGCGTGTGGAACGCGAGGTAGTCGAAGCTCGTACGGAAGTCCGCCCCCTCCACGCGCTCCGCGTAGCCCTTGAAGCTGTTCTGGAGGCAGTCCAGGTACGCCAGCAGCGACACGTCCGGGTCGCCCGCCTCGATGCCGACCTGGGGCCGGCACGTGTCCATGACCTCGTAGCTGTAGTAGCCGTTGGCGCCCAGGTCCATGCTCAGGACCTTCGGGTCGGAGCCCACGAGCAGCGCCACCGCGCCGGTGCCCTGCGAGGGCTCGTGGTACGTGTTGCGCGAGCCGTTGCGCGCCTCGTCCGTGGCGATGACCAGCGCCTTGGCGCCCGGGGACACGCCCGACGCGACGAAGCCCAGCGCCATCTGGAGCGCGGCCGTGCCGCCGTAGCAGGCCTGCTTCACCTCGAAGACACGGCACCGGCGGTGCAGCCCCAGGTGGTCGTGGATGTACGTGCTGATGGCCTTGCCGAAGTCGACGCCGGACTCCGTGGAGGCGATGACCAGCTCGATGCGGGCCTGCTCCTCCGGGGTGAGCGCGTCCACCAGCGCCTTGGCGGCGTTCACCCCGTTGGTGATGGCGTCCTCCCAGGGCATGCCGACGGCCTTCTTCTCCATCAGGAGGTTGTCGAAGCGGGTCAGGTCCAGCCCCCGCTTCTCGAAGAGCGTGCGGATGTCCAGGTAGGCCTCACCGCCGTACGCGTTCATCGCCTCGATGCCGAACTCCATGCGCTGCGCCTCGTGTCCGTTCATGAGCCGCGGATGACCACGCTCGTGTTGATGCCGCCAAAACCAAACGAATTGCTGAGCGCCACACCGATGGACTGCGCGGTGGCCGCGTCGCCGCAGAAGCGGCAGTCCTGCGCGAGCGGTTCGCGCAGGTTCGCGTTGCGGTGCAGGAAGCCCCCGCGCAGCTGGAGCACCGTCGCGATGCACTCCACGACGCCCGCGGAGAACAGGCAGTGGCCCAAAAGCCCCTTGGTGGCGTTGAGCCACACCCGGCCCAGGTGCCCGCCGAACACCTCGCGCAGGGCCTGCACCTCCGCCTCGTCACCGGCGGTGGACGCGGTGGCGTGCGCGTTGACGTAG
>NZ_JBKGHJ010000576.1:0-4744 GCF_046520365.1 Corallococcus sp. 4LFB | reverse complement strand
CAGGGACCGCCCGGCGCGAGGGGAGGCGCCCGGCCTTCAGGGGCCGGACGTGGAGGGGGCGTCCTCGCGGGGCAGCCACACGATGAAGCGGGTGCCGTCCGCCGCCCCCGACTCCACGGAGATGCGCCCGCCGTGAGCCAGGGCGATCTGCCGGACGATGAAGAGCGACAGCCCCAGCCCGTCGTCCGCGGCGCAGACGGCGCGGTGCTTGAACGGCTCGAAGAGGGTGCCCTGGTACTCCGGCGGCACCCGGCAGTCCGGGTCATGCACCTGGACCGTCACGCCGTCCCAGCGCCCCTGGACCTGGAGCACCACGGAGGAGGACACCGGGCCGTGATGCAGGGCGTTGCCCACCAGCGAGTCCATCAGCTGGGAGAGGCGCTCGCCGTCCCAGGTGCCCCGCAGGTCGCCGCCGGTGACGAGCCGCAGGTCGCGGCCCGGGTGGGCGCTGCGCCGGTCCGTCACCACGCGCTCGGCCAGCTGTCCCAGGTGGACGGGCGCGGGGTGCACGGGCAGGCCGTTGGACAGCCGGGAGCGCGTGAAGTCCAGCAGCTGGCGGATCAGCCGCTCCACCCGGCGCACGCCCTGGCCCACCCGCCCCACCTGCTCCGTCAGGTCCTCCGGCAGGGACCCGGCGTGCTGGAGGGCGAGCACGTCGCAATGGAGCCGCTGGAGCGGGGCCTTGAAGCCGTCCCCCGCCGCGTCCAGGAACTGGTCGCGGAAGTGCTCCATCCGCATCAGGCGCTCCTCGGCGGCCTTGCGGACGCTCACGTCCCACACCGCGCCCATGCGCACCGGGCGGCCCTGGAACGTCGCGGGCCGGCCCATGACCTCCACGGGGATGCGGCGGCCGTCGCGGTGCAGCACGGCCAGCTCGTACGGGGCCTCCACGCCGCGCTCCATCACGTCGCGGGCGGGGGCGCGGAACTCCGGCGCCACGCAGTCCAGGATGTTCCGGCCGATCAGCTCCGCCGTCTCGTAATAGCCCAGCAGGCGCCCCAGGCCGGGGCTGATCTCCAGGAACTGCCCGCGGTCGTGGAAGAAGTACCCGTCGCAGGAGATCTCCACGATGGAGCGCATGTGCTCCTCGCTCGCGCGCAGCGCCGCCTCCTCGCGCAGGCGCGCGGAGGTGTCCCGCAAGAGCAGCAGCACGCCCGCCGGGGCCGCCGGCATCGCGCTCACGGTGAGGTGGCGCAGCGTGCCCACCTCGCCGAAGCGGCCCTGCACCAGCTCCTCCGCCACGCGCTCGCCGGACTGCGCCCGCGCGAGCAGCGGCGACAGGGCGGCGCCAGGCCCGGCCACGCCTCCGACAGGAAGCGCCCCACGCAGAGCGCCGACGGCCGGCCGCACAGCTGCGCCAGCAGGTCGTTCATCCAGAGAAGGCGGGAGTCCCCGTCCACCAGCGCCACCCCCCAACCCGGCGCGTTGAGCAACGCTCCCAGGAAGGGCAGGGTCTCCTCGGGAACCCCCGGGGACGGAAGGGCTCCGGGAAGCCGTTGGAACACGGGCTGCGGCATGGGCGGGTCGTCTCGGAAAACGCGGGCTTGTCCGCGTTGACCAGAAGTATACCCATTCCCGGAGCCGACGGGAAATACAGGTTTGACTAGGACTGCGGGGCAACCTGGACAACCCGGCACGTGGGGCGCACCGGGAGTCCCAGGGGCGCGGCTACTTCAGCTGACGGCGCATCTCTTCCAGCTGGGTGCGCAGGGTGCCGTCGTAGAGGGTGCCACCGACCTGGGCGGCCACGCCGCCGAGCACGGACGGGTCCACCTTGGTCTCCAGCACGACGTTGCGCTGGGTGAGCTGCTGGAGCGACTGCTGGAGGCGGGAGACGGCGTCGGGCGACAGCGGCGCGGCGCTGGTGACCTGGCCCCGGACGCGGCCCGCGCGGGCATCCGCCATGTCGCGGTAGAGCCGGGCGATGTCGGGCAGGTAGCCCAGGCGGCTGCGGTCCACCAGCAGGCGCAGCGCGTTGGCCAGCGCGGGCTCCGCGGGGGAGGGCATGGCCTTCAGCAGGGCCTCCACCACGCTGTTGCGCTGGGCGCGGCTGTAGGCGGGGTTGAGCAGCACGTCCGACAGGTCGGGGCTCTGGCCCACGACGGCGGCGAAGGCGTTGAGCTGCTCCGCGACGGCGTCGGTGCGGTTGCCTTCCGCTGCGACGTCGAGGATGGCGCGGGCGTAGCGGCGGGCGATGGAGACGTTCACCATGACGCTGGCGCCCTTAGCATGGGGCGTCCCTGGCGGCAATGATGCCGGCGCCGTGGCCGCCCGGCGCCTCCCGGGGTCTGGAGACAGCGGGCGGGGAAGCGTGCGCGGGTGGGCGCTCCGGGTGTGCGCTGGTGGCCGTCCAGGGGCCCCGCGAGGCAGGCCTCCGCCCGGCAACGGACGGCCTGGGTGCGACAGGACTTGGCGGAAGCGGGCCCTTACCCGTAGCGTGGGACCCACCCCTCGCCATGCAAGAACCTGTCATCGGCATCGACCTGGGCACCACCAACAGCGTCGTGGCGACCGTGGAAGACGGACGTCCGCGCCTCATCCCCTCGCGCTCGGGAGGACGCCTCACGCCCTCGGTGGTGGGCCTCACCCGGGCGGGCGACCGCCTGGTGGGGCAGCCGGCCCAGGCCCTGGCGGAGGAGCACCCGGACGCGGTGGTGTGGGCCACCAAGCGCTTCCTGGGACGCCGCTACACACCGGAGCTGGTGCAGCAGGCGAAGGCGGTGGTGCCCTACCCCCTGGTGGCCGGCCCCACGGGCGACGTGCGCGTGAAGCTGTCCGGCCGCGTGCTGCCCGCGACGCAGGTGTCCGCCTTCATCCTGGGCGAGCTGCGCCTGGACGCGCAGGCGCACTTCGGGCGCGACGTGCGCAAGTGCGTCATCACCGTCCCCGCGAACTTCGACGACAACCAGCGCCAGGCCACGCGCGAAGCGGCGGCCATCGCGGGGCTGGAGGTGGTGCGGCTGGTCAACGAGCCCACCGCGGCGGCGCTGGCGTACGGCCTGTCGCGCGGCTTCGAGGGCAGCGCGCTGGTGTTCGACCTGGGCGGCGGCACCTTCGACGTGTCCATCCTGGACGTGAAGGCGGGCGTCTTCGAGGTGAAGGCCACCGGCGGCGACCACGCGCTGGGCGGCGAGGACTTTGATCAGCGCATCGTCCAGTGGCTGCTCGCGCAGGTGGAGGACTCCTTCCAGGAGGCGGTCTCCCGGGACGCGCAGTCGCTCAGGCGCCTGAAGGTGGCGGCGGAGGCGGCCAAGCGCGAGCTGACCGAGTCCGAGGAGGCCACCATCTCCGTGTCCGGCCTGGGCGACCACACCTCCGGCGCCAGGCGCTTCACGGAGGTGAACACCGCGCTCACGCGCAGCTTCTTCGAGACGCTGTCGGAGCCGCTGTCGCGCCGGTGCCTGGACGTCTGCAAGAGCGTGATGGCGGAGGCGCGGATGGATCCGCGCTCGGTGGACGTGGTGCTGCTGGTGGGCGGCATGACGCGCGTCCCGCTGGTGCGCCGGCTGGTGGCGGACTTCTTCGGCCGCGCGCCCTCCACGGACGTGCACCCGGACGAGGCGGTGGCGCTGGGCGCCGCGGTGCAGGCGGACGAGCTCATCCGGCAGGCGGGCCAGGCGCTGCTGCTGGACGTGGCCAGCCAGAGCCTGGGCGTGGGCGTGATGGGCGGCCGGGTGAAGCGGCTCATCCCCAAGAACACGGGCGTGCCGGTGGTGGCGCGCGACATCTTCTTCCCGGGCACCTCCGGCCAGGCCGAGGCGCGCATCCCCGTGTACCAGGGGGAGAGCGAGTTCCAGGACGAGAACCACAAGCTGGGCGAGGTGGTCCTCAAGAACCTGCACGTCGCCGCGCGCGGAGAGACGCCGCTGGAGGTCGTCTTCGAGCTGTCCGGCGAGGGCATCCTCGCGGTGAAGGCCACCGACCTGACCTCCGGCAACATGGAGCTGGTGCGCCTGGAGGCCCGCGCGGGCCTGCCGCAGGGCGAGGCGGAGAAGCTGGGCCAGGAGCAGTCCCACTACGCCCAGGCGCAGGGCGTGGTGGACGCGCGCAAGGCGGAGGAGACCTTCCGCAAGCTGCTGGAGCGCGGGGAGAAGCTCGCCCGCCTGCTCCAGCAGAGCGCCCGGGAGAACCCCAGCCCGGAGGCCGAGTCCGCCGTGGGCACCGTGCAGCAGCTGCTGGTGGGCGGCAAGGACGCGCTGGCCGCCGGGGACGCCGCGCAGTGCGCCCTGATTGCCCGTCAGCTCACGAAGCTGCTGTCCGGTCGCGCCGAGCCCCGCGGCTGACACCCCGCGTAACGCGGAAAAGGCGTCCACCAGCGCACGTTGTGGCGCCAGGTCCGTGGTGCCTTTCGCGCAGTCCGCCTATCTCCGGGCGTCATGATGACCCCCGGCTTTTCTCCCCGCCCGAGAGACCTGGTCTTCGTGGTGGACGACTCGCGGACGGCGCGGGACGTGATGCGGCTGCACCTGTCGCGCATGGGCTGCGACGCGGTGGGGCTGGAGGGGGCGGATGCGTGCCTGGCGGAGCTCGCGCAGCGGACGCCGGCGCTCATCCTGATGGACCTGCACCTGGAAAAGCTCCAGGGGGACGAGGCCTGCCGCGCGGTGAAGGCGCACCCGGCGGGGCGCAACGTGCCGGTGGTGATGTTCACCGCCGCGGACGAACCGCATGAGGTGATGCACTGCGGGCGCGCGGGCGCGGACGACTTCCTGCCCAAGCCGGTGAGCCAGGAGGCGCTGGCGGC
>NZ_JBKGHJ010000575.1:0-4770 GCF_046520365.1 Corallococcus sp. 4LFB | reverse complement strand
CCGCGCCGGACGCCCCCTTCGCCGCGCCCGTCTCCGCGCTGGAGCAGCGCATCGCCGAGGTCTGGGCGCGCGTGCTCGACGTGCCGCGCGTGGGCCTGCACGCGCACTTCTTCGAGGACCTGGGCGGAGGCTCGCTCCTGGTGGTGAAGGCCAGCACGCAGCTGCGCGAGGCCCTGGGACGCGACGTCCCCGTCACCCACCTCTTCGAGCACCCCACCGTCGCGAAGCTCGCCGCGAGGCTGGAGCGCGACGTGCCTCCGCCCCCCGGCCCCACGTCCCGGCCACAGGCCCCGCGTGAAGGCCCGGGAGGAAGCTCCGGCGACATCGCCATCATCGGCATGGCGGGACGCTTCCCGGGCGCTCCGGACGTGCACGCCTTCTGGCGCAACCTGCGCGACGGCGTGGAGTCCATCACCCGCTTCACGCACGAGGAGCTGGAGCCGTCGCCGCTGTTCCCGGACGAACTGCGCAGCCACCCGGACTTCGTCCCCGCGGGCGGCGTGCTGGAGGACGCGGACACGTTCGACGCGTCCTTCTTCGGCCTGTCCCCGCGCGAGGCGCAGTGGATGGATCCGCAGCAGCGCCTGTTCCTCCAGTGCGCGTGGAACGCCCTTGAGGACGCGGGCTACGACGCGGAGCGCATCGCCGCGCCCGTCTCGCTGTACGCGGGCGCGGGCAGCTCCAGCGTGCACCTGCTGTCGCTGCTGGGGCAGACGCGCAAGGACCCGGCCTCGCTGTTCGAGGCGCTGGGGACGACCAGCGGCGAGAACGTGGCCACCAAGACGGCCTACAAGCTGAAGCTCGGCGGCGAGAGCCTCAACGTCTACACGGCCTGCTCCACCGGGCTCGTCACGGTGCACCTGGCCTGCCAGTCCCTGCGCACCGGGCAGTCGGACCTGGCGCTGGCGGGCGCGGTGAAGGTGTCGCTGCCGCAGCGCACAGGCTACCTCTTCCAGGAGGGGATGATCCTCTCCCCCGACGGCCACTGCCGCGCGTTCGACGCGAAGGCGCGGGGCACCGTGCTGGGCAGCGGCCTGGGCGTCGTCGTGCTCAAGCGGCTCTCCGACGCCGTGCGCGACGGGGACCGGGTGTACGCGGTCATCAAGGGCTCCGCGCTCAACAACGACGCGGCGGCGAAGGTCAGCTACACCGCGCCCAGCATCCAGGGGCAGAGCGAGGTCATCGCGCGGGCGCTCGCGGCGGCGGGCGTGGACGCGGGCAGCGTGGAGTACGTGGAGGCGCACGGCACGGGCACGGCGCTGGGCGACCCCATCGAGGTGGCCGCCCTCACGCGCGCCTACCGCGCGCACACGCAGCGCACGGGGTACTGCGCGCTGGGTTCGGTGAAGACGAACATCGGGCACCTGGACACGGCGGCGGGCATCGCCGGCCTCATCAAGGCCGTGCTCGCGCTGCATCATGGTGAGCTGCCCCCCAGCCTCCACTTCCAGCAGCCCAACCCGGAGATCGACTTCGCGCGCAGCCCCTTCTTCGTGAACACCGCGCTGCGGCCGTGGGAGCGCAGCGGGCAGCCGCGCCGCCGCCGCCGTCAGCTCGTTCGGCATCGGGGGCACCAACGCGCACGTCGTGCTGGAGGAGGCACCCACTCAGCAGCCGGCACCCGGCACCCGGCGCTCGCGGCAGCTCGTCACGCTGTCCGCCCGCACGCCCGGCGCGCTGGAGACGGTGGCGCGGGAGCTGGCCGACCACCTGGAGGTCCACGCGAGCGTGGACCTGGAGGACGTGGCCTTCACGCGCAACGCGGGCCGCAAGGGCTTCGAGCTGCGCCGCACGGTCGTGGCGGAGGACGTCACCGGACTCGTGGAGGCCCTGCGCAAGCCGGGCTCGGCGTCCACCGTGCGCGACGTGGACGCCCCGCCCGCGCACCGCGTGGCCTTCCTCTTCCCGGGCCAGGGAGCCCAGGCCGTGGGCATGGCCCGCGAGCTGTTCGACGCCGAGCCGCGCTTCCGCGACGCGCTGGAGTCCTGCCTCGCGCTGCTCCCGGCCGTGGGGCTGACGCAGGACCTGCGCTCCGTGCTGTTCCCCGCCGCCGGTGAGGAGGCCGCGCGGAGGCGGCCCTCTCCGAGCCCCGCTACGCCCTGCCCGCGCTGCTGGCCGTGGAGGTGGCGCTGGCGCGGTGGTGGATGGCGCTGGGGTTCAAGCCCGGCGCGCTGCTGGGCCACAGCTTCGGCGAGTACGCGGCGGCGCACCTCGCGGGGGTGATGTCGCTGGAGGACGCGCTCCGGCTCGCGGTGGTTCGCGGCGAGCTGATGACGCGGCTGCCTCCGGGCGGAATGCTCGCGGTGGGGCTGTCCCCGGAGGACGTGGCGCCGCTGCTCCCCGCCGCGCTGGAGGTTGCCGCGCACAACGGCGCGGACCGGTGCACGGTGTCCGGACCGCTGGAGCCGCTGGCCGCGCTGGAGCGGACGCTCGCGGGCCGGAAGGTGGGCGTGATGCGGCTGGCCGCGTCGCATGCGTTCCACTCGCGCGCGGTGGAGCCGCTGATGCCCGAGCTGGAGCGGGCCGTGTCGGCCATCCCGCTCAAGGCCCCTGCCCTGCCCTTCGTGTCCAGCCTCTCCGGGACGTGGATCCTCCCGGAGGAGGCCACGTCGCCGCGCTACTGGGCACGGCAGATGCGCGAGCCGGTGCGCTTCGCCGCGGGCCTGGACACGCTGCTGCACTCTGGCCATGGGCTGCTCATCGAGGCCGGTCCGGATCAGGGCCTCACGGCGCTCGCGCGGCTGAAGCTGCGCGCGGTGCAGGACACCGTGGCCGTGCCGTCGCTGCGCCGCTCGGGCACGTCCACGTCCGACCTCCAGACGCTGCTGGAGTCCGTGGGCGCGCTGTGGCGGATGGGCGCGAAGGTGGACTGGGACGTGCTGCACGCCCACGGTCCGCGCCGTCGCGTGTCGCTGCCCGGCTACCCGTTCGAGGCCGCGCGGGTCCACCTGGACGTCCGGCCCACGCTGCCCCTGCCGGAAGCGCCGGCCGTGCCCGTGGCGGCACCGGCGCCCGTGGCGCCCGTGGCGCCCGTGGTGCCCGTGGCCGTGTCCGCGCCCGCCAACCTCAGTGACATCGAGCTGAAGCTGACGGAGCTGTGGCGCGAGCGGCTGGGCCTCACGGACGTCGGCCTGGACGACAACTTCCTCGACCTGGGCGGCAACTCGCTGATGGCGGCGCAGCTGCTCACGCGACTGCGCGAGACGTTCCGCACGCAGGTGCCGCTGAGCGACCTGTTCGAGGCCCCCACCATCGCGGGCCTCGCCGAGCGCATCGAGGCCCGGCTCCTGGCGGAGGGCCGCTCCCTCACGCAGGAGGAAGAAGCGCAAGGTCCGGGGACGGCCATCCAGCCCTGGCCCCGCACAGGCGAGCTGCCCCTGTCCTACGTGCAGGAGCGCGTCTGGGAGATGGAGGCGCGGGAGCCGGGCAGCTCGCTGTTCAACGAGCCGCTCGCGGTCCGCATCTCCGGAGCGCTGCGGCCGGAGCTGCTGGAGCGCGGCGTCAACGAGGTCATCCGCCGCCACGAATCGCTGCGCACGGTCTTCGTCCAGGAGGACGGCCGGGGCGTGCCGCGCCTGCTGCCGGAGGTGCGCGTCTCGCTGCCGGTGGTGGACCTGCGCGGCTTCAGCGGGGACCGCGAGGCGGAGGCCCTGCGGCTCGCGCGCATCGAGCCCGCGGCGCCGTTCGCGCTGGACCGGGGTCCGCTCGTGCGCGTGCGCCTGCTGCGATTGGCGGACACGGAGCACGTGCTGCTGGTGACGATCCACCACATCGTCGCGGACACGCTGTCGCTGGTGAACCTCATCCGCGAGGCCGTGGCGCTCTACACCGGCTTCGTGCACGGCGTGTCCGTGCCGCTGCCGGAGCTGTCCATCCAGTACCTCGACTTCGCGCTCTGGCAGCGGCAGGCGCTGGCCGACGGCACGCTCGCGGATCAGCAGGCGTACTGGCGGATGAAGCTGGCCGGACGTCCGGGGGCGCTGTCCCTGCCGCTGGACCGGCCTCGCATCCCGGGAGCGAAGCGGCGGGGCGCGCGGCACTCGTTCGCCTTTCCGCCGGAGCTGGGCGTCGCGCTGAACGCGTTCAGCCAGCGTGAAGGGCTCACCGCGTACATGACGCTGCTCGCCGGCTTCACGGCGCTCCTGGCCCGGTGCTCGGGACAGGAGGACATCGTCGTGGGCACGTCCATTGGCAACCGGACGCGCCCGGAGCTGGAGCCGCAGATTGGCTACGTGGCGCACGCGCTGGCGCTGCGCACGAACGTGGACGGCGACCCGGACTTCCGCACGCTGGCTCTGCGCGTGCGGGACACGACGCTCGCGGCGTTCGCGAACCCGGACGTGCCCTACGAGCAGTTGTTGGGTGAGCTGGAGCCCGGCGAGGAGGCGTCGCTGGGCCGCCTGTTCGACGCCATCTTCCTCCTGCACGCGCAGGGGGTGTCCGCGCCCATCGTGGAGTTCCCCGGCCTGCGGCTGGGCTACTTCGACGTCACCGGCCTGCCCGCGCAGTACGGCACGTCGCTGGCGGACCTCACGCTGCTGATGCGGGAGGACGCGCAGGGCTTCTCCGGGACGCTGGAGTACGCCGTCGACCTGTTCGACGCGGACACCATCGTGCGGCTGCTGTCCCAGCTGGAGGCGCTGCTCTCCGACGCCGTCGCGTCGCCCCAGAAGCCGCTGTCCCGGCTGTCGCTGGACGTGATGCCGGCGAGGGCCCGGAGCCCGGAGCCTCGCGCGGCCGACGCCGCGTCGGTGCCCGCGCTGCTGGAGG
>NZ_JBKGHJ010000574.1:0-4777 GCF_046520365.1 Corallococcus sp. 4LFB | reverse complement strand
CGGTCCCCCGCGAAGCCCGGGCGGCTCCGCCGGAGTGGCCTCGCCGGCCCCTGCGCGTCCAGCTGCCCCCGGACCCAGTCCGTCAGGTCCTCACGGGTGCCCTGGTCGCGCCGGGCCTCCAGCCGCTCCAGCACGCGCAGCACGCGCTGGTTGAAGGCGGCCTGGGGCTTGAGCAGTTCGACGTGGAGCGGGCGCAGGCCCAGGACGAAGGCGCGCTTGGCGGCCGTCACCCACTGGCCTCCCGACGCCCGGTGCGACGGCGGCACGGAGAAGTCGAACGGGACGGCGAGCCTCGCCGCGGCCAGCAGCGGCGACAGGGGCGTGCTGGCCGGAGGCACCAGCCGGCGCAGCCGCTCCGTCAGCACCGCGAGCTCCCGGGCGTTGGCCTCGGAGGGCTCCGCGCGCAGTGCCCCGATGCGCTCGGCGAGCTCCCCGGCGGACTCCGCGGCCTGCCCCCCCTCGGGCATGGTGTGGAACAAGGTACTCACCTCCCAGGCGCCTCCCCTTCTTCAAGGCCCCGGGCCGCGGCGCGCGGGAGGCCTCCTCCCCCCTCAGGAGGCCGCGGCATGCTTGGACACGGAGACCGCCTGGACGGGAGCGGCCGGAGCCTCCTCCACCACCCAGGAATGCTCCGGCCGGAAGACGCCCCGGTCGTCGTGCTCCGTGGACACGGAGAAGGTGCAGCGGGCTTCCCGGCCCGGCTCCGGGTTCGCGTTGTTGCCCGTCTTCAGCTCCACGCTCAGCACGTAGGAGCCGCCCAGCAGCCCCAGCCGGGGAAGCACGAAGCGCAGCCGGCCCTGCGGCGGCAGCGGCGCCGGCAGCGGCACCCGGTCCGTCCGAGTGCTCGTCACGTACAGCACCGCCCCGTCCGCGGTGGACAGCGTGAGGACGAACTCCACGTCCTCCACCGACTCGCGCGCCACATAGTCGATGCAGACCTCCGCGCGCGTCTCCGTGGTGACGAGCCCCAGCTCCTCCCCACGCGGCCCGCTCAGCGACACCCGCGACACAGCGACCGGCGGCGCCGCCGGCGGCTCGTCCCGCACCACCGCGCCCTCCGCCAGCGACGGCAGCGCCCCGCCCCCTTCGGTCAGGGCCGGCGGGGTGAACACCGTGGAGCGCGCCTCCGCCAGCGACACCGCCTGCCGGTACTCGGCGGCGATTTCGGCCGGGGTCCCCACGCGGCGGATCCGCCCGCCGTCCAGCCACGCCGCCTGGTCGCACCAGCGCTCCACGGTGGACATGTCGTGGGTGACGAGGACGATGGTCTTCCCCAGCCGCTTGAACTCCGTCATCTTCGCGAGGCTCTTCTTGCTGAAGTGCTCGTCGCCGACGGCGAGGATCTCATCGATGATGAGGATGTCCGGGTCCACGTGCGTGGCCACGGAGAACGCCAGGCGCATGTACATGCCGCTGGAGTACGTGCGCACCGGCTCGTCGATGAACTCCCCCAGCTCGCTGAACGCGATGATGTCGTCCATCTTCGCGCGCACCTCGGTGCGGGACATGCCGAGGATGATGCCGTTGATGAGGATGTTCTCCCGGCCGGAGAAGTCCGGGTGGAAGCCCGCCCCCAGGTCCAGCAGCGCGGAGATGCGCCCGTTCACCTGGATGCTGCCGGACGTGGGCGAGTAGATGCCGGTGATCAGCTTCAGCAGCGTGCTCTTGCCGGAGCCGTTGCGCCCCAGGATGGCCACCGTCTGGCCCTTGGGGATGCGCAGGTTGACGCCGCGCAGGGACTCAATGAAGCGCCCCTGCTGGGACGCGTGCCGCTGCCCGCGCAGCCAGCGCACGAGCTCCGACTTGAACGTGGTGTATTCCCCCCGGATGGTCTTCTTCCGGAAGCTCTTCACCACGTCCTGGATGACGATGGCGTCCTCGGTCGGTGACTGGACCATCTAGATGGACTCCGCGAACTCCTCGCGGCGGCTCTCGAAGATCTGCGTGGCACCCCACAGCAGCACGATGGAGACCCCCAGGAGCGACACGAGCGGCACCGCGTCCGGCAGCCGGTGCTCGTAGAAGATGGCCTGGTACGAGGTGATGAGGATGGACATCGGATTGAGCACCTGCAGCACGCGCCGGTACTCCTCCGGGATGGTGGACAGCTTGTAGAGCACCGGCGTCATGAAGAACCACAGCGTCATCAGGTTCATCACGATGTGCTGCAGGTCCCGGAACGTCACGTTGAAGGCGCTGACCGCGTACACCACCGCGAAGGTGAAGCACATCTGGATCAGCACCACCACGGGGAACAGCAGCACGTGCCAGGACGGCACCACGCCGAAGATCAGCCCCAGCGCCACCATCAGCGGCAGGGAGAAGATGAAGTTGCAGAAGTTGGTGGCCACCACCGTCGCCGGCAGCACCTGGGCCGGGAAGCGCACCTTGGTCATCAGGTCGCGCCGGTCGCTGATGGCGCTGGCCCCCGCGGACACCGACGTGGAGAACCAGATCCACGGCAGGAGGCCCACGAACATGAAGTAGGCGTAGTGCGGGATCTGGTTCTTCATGAACACGCCGAACAGCAGCGCGTACACCAGCATGTGCAGGGTGGGGTTCAGGAACGTCCAGAAGAAGCCCAGCACCGAGCCGCGATAGCGCGCCTTCAGCTCGCGCTGCACCAGGCTGAGGAGGAGCCCCCGGTACGAATAGAGTTCCCGGAAGTTGCGAATCATGCGCCGGTATCCATACCCCAAAGGGTCCGCCCGTGGCGAACGCCCTGGAACAGCGGACCGCCGGCCCCTCGCGCGCCCGCCTGCCGTGGTGCGCCCTGACGGCACCCACAAGGAGAAAGAAAAAGGCCCCCTGGTTTCCCAGAGGGCCTTCGATTGGAGCGGGAAAAGGGATTTGAACCCTCGACCCTCGCCTTGGCAAGGCGATGCTCTACCGCTGAGCTATTCCCGCATCTGGTGCCGCGTGCTGCCTACCGCCCGGTCAGTGCCGCCCCGGAAGTGGGGCGGATATACAGAGGCCTCCCGGGCACGTCAAACACTTTTCGCGTCCGGATCCGCCCCTCCCCGCCGGGCAAGCATCCCGAGGAACGCACGGAAGTAGACGACGGCGCTCCACACGCTGAAGGCGCCTGACAGGTACACCAGCACCTTGCCCACCTGGTTGTAGTCCACGGGGACGGTGCGGAAGCCCAGGTCCAGCGGGTGCACGTAGTGGACGCACAGGGAGATGATCCCCACCAGTTGGAGGGACGTCTTCCACTTCCCCTCCTGCCCCGCGGCGATGACCATGCCCTCGCTGGCGGCGATGGTGCGCAGGCCGCTGACGATGAACTCGCGGGCCAGCAGCACGATGACGACCCAGGCGGCGATGCGGCCCAGGCGCACCATCATCACCAGGGCGGCCATGGCGATGAGCTTGTCCGCCAGCGGGTCCATGAACTTGCCCACCACGGTGATGAGGTTCCAGCGGCGGGCCAGGTAGCCGTCGACCACGTCGGTGATGGCGGCCACCGCGAACACCAGGCCGGCCAGGAGCGAGTGCAGGGGGTCCGCGTCGTAGGTGAGCCAGACGAACACGGGGATGATGAGGATGCGCCCCAGCGTGAGCATGTTGGGCAGGTTCCAGAACTCCTGCACCAGGATGCTGGGACGGCGCGAGGCGCGGCGGCGGGCCCGCTCCTCGCGCTTGCGCTGCTTCCTGAGGGCTCGCTCGGTGGCCATGGGCGCGCGTTCTACCGGACCCCGAGTGCGATGAGGGCAAATCCTTCACCGCCCAGCTCCACCGCTCCCCGCAGTGTCTCCCCGGCGGCGCCCGCCACCAGGGGCATCACGCGGGGCGTGAGGTTGCCCACCCAGCCCACCAGGTGCGTGAGGGGCACCGTCACCGGCTGGTCCATGGCCACCGGCACCGAGCGCAGCGGGCCCGACAGGCTGAGCAGCACCCGCCCCTGCCCGCGCAGGTGCACGAGGTCCAGGTCCTGGGCCAGCTCCGACGGCACGCGGCCGTTCTCGAAGACGACGGGCTCCTCGAAGGCGAAGACGCACGCGTCGCGCAGGTAGACGGACTCGTCATCCAGGACCACCGGCGCCAGCTGCCGCCCGGAAGTGGGCTCCAGGTGCAGCGTGCCCTGCCCCCGGGCGCGCACCATGGCCTGGTCGCCCTCGCCAAACGGCTTGTCCGTGGCCCGGCCCCGGAAGCGCTTCATCTCCGGCTGGAAGGTCACCTGTCCGCGCACGGCGACCAGCCCCTCCAACCGGGTGAGCAGCTCGCCGTTCACCGCCAGCGTCACGCCCGCCGCGCCCTGCGTGAAGGGCTGTCCCGGCGTCGCGCCCGGCAGCGCCACCGTGGGCACCCACTCGGTGAGCACGGGCGGGCTCACGCCGGGGGCAGCGTCGGGCACGGGAGCCGGCTCGCGCTTCGCCAGCGCGTCGAAGGTCTCCGCGAAGGCGGCGCCGGGCTCCGACTCCAGGTCGGACGCGAGGACGGGCGGCTCCTCGGAGACCTCGATCTCCTCCGACACCGGCGTGGGGGGCAGCTCGTCGGCGACCTCGACGTCGGCGCCGGAGGTGTCCGCGTCCGTGGTGGCGGCCAGCTCCGCGTCGTCCCCGGAGGTGCTCTCTCCGGCGGCGAGGCTCGGGTCCTCGTCCTCCTGGGGGCGGCTGGCGAAGGCGTGCTCGTCCGTGGGGGCGGGCGGGCCCTCGTCCTCGGCGAAGCGCAGGTCGTCGTCCGGAGGTTTCGCCGGAGCCTGGGGAGCCTGGGGCGGTGGCGTGGCGGCGGCGCGCGGGCTCCGGGGCGCTTCATCCAGGCCGAACTGGGCGCC
>NZ_JBKGHJ010000573.1:0-4781 GCF_046520365.1 Corallococcus sp. 4LFB | reverse complement strand
CGGAAGCAGGAGTGGAAGTCTCGGGCGCGTACGTGGCGCCGAGGACGCCGACGGAGGAGGTGCTGGCGGCTGAGTGGGCGAAGGTGCTGGGCGTCGGACGCGTCGGCGCACGGGACAACTTCTTCGAGCTGGGCGGGCACTCACTGCTGGCGACGCAGGCGATTTCGCGCGTGCGCTCCGTCTTCGGCGTGGAGCTGCCGCTGCGTGCGTTGTTCGAAGCCCCCACCGTCGCGGACCTGGCGATCCGGGTGGATGCCGCGGCGCTCGGGGCCAAGGCTCCGCCGCTGGTGCCCGTGCCGCGCACGGGGCCGCTGCCGCTGTCGTTCGCGCAGCAGCGCCTGTGGTTCCTGGATCAGATGGAGCCCGGCTCCACGGCCTTCAACATGTTCACCGCCCTCCGCCTGGAGGGTGCGCTGGACGTGTCCGCGATGGAGCGCGCGTTCCACGCGCTCGTGGAGCGGCATGAGTCGCTGCGCACGACGTTCGAGGCGCTCGGCCAGGAGCCGGTGCAGCGCATCGCGCCCGCGCCGGAGCACGTGCTGACCACGGTGGACCTGTC
The DNA here is from genome assembly GCF_046520365.1 of Corallococcus sp. 4LFB. Classification (NCBI taxonomy): domain Bacteria; kingdom Pseudomonadati; phylum Myxococcota; class Myxococcia; order Myxococcales; family Myxococcaceae; genus Corallococcus; species Corallococcus sp. 4LFB. Next base: position 4,222 of record NZ_JBKGHJ010000573.1, on the reverse strand, counting down.
CACGCTGGACGGGGACGCCATCGAGCTGGAAGCCCGCCGCCTCGCGGGCGTGGAGGCGCGCTGGCCGTTCGACCTGGGACGGGGCCCGCTGTTCCGCGCCACGCTCCTGCGCCTGGGCACGCAGCGCCACATGCTGCTGGTGGCGAAGCACCACATCATCTCCGACGGCTGGTCCATGGGCGTCCTCGTGCGCGAGGTCACCGCCCTCTACGAGTCCTTCCGCACGGGCCAGCCCGCGTCGCTGCCCGAGCTCAAGATCCAGTACGCGGACTACGCGGCCTGGCAGCGCGGCTGGCTGCGGGGCGACGCGCTGGAGACGCAGCTCTCCTATTGGCGCCAGCAGCTGGGCGGAGCCCCGCGACTGCTGGAACTGCCCACGGACCGTCCGCGTCCTCCCGTGGCGGGCACGCGCGGCGCCATCCTCCAGCGGATGCTGCCGGAGCGGCTCACCCAGGCGCTCCGGACCCTGAGCCAGCGCGAGGGCGCGACGCTCTACATGACGCTGCTCGCGGGCTTCCAGGTGCTGCTGTCCCGCCACAGCGGGCAGACGGACATCGTGGTGGGCGCGGACATCGCGAACCGCAACCACGCGGAGACCGAAGGGCTCATCGGTTTCTTCATCAACCAGCTCGCCATGCGCACGCGGCTGGAGGACGACCCGTCCTTCACCACGCTGCTGGCGCGCGTGAAGGACACGGCGCTGGGGGCATACGGGCACCAGGACCTGCCGTTCGAGGAGCTGGTCAAGGCGCTCAACCCCGAGCGCAGCCTCGCCCACGCGCCGCTGTTCCAGGTGAAGCTCATCCTGCAGAACACGCCCACGTCGTCGCTGGAGCTGCCGGGGCTGAGCTTCCGCGCCTCCGGCAGTGAGTCCGTGCAGTCGAACCTGGACCTGACGCTCTCCATCACGGAGAGCCCGCAGGGCCTGTCGTGCCAGTGGGTGTACGGCACGGACCTGTTCGACGCCTCCACCATGGAGCGCCTGGCCGCCGGGTTCCGCACGGTGCTGGAGTCCGCGGCCGCTGAACCGGCGGAGCGCGTCTCCCGCCTCCCCGTGCTCCCCTCCGAGGAGCGACGCACGCTCCTGGAGGCGTGGAACGACACCGCGCTCGCGCTGTCCGAGGACGGCGGGCTCCACGGCCTCGTGGAGGCCCAGGTGGAGCGCACGCCGGACGCCGTCGCGGCGGAGTTCGAGGGCGAAGCCCTCACGTACCGGGAGCTGGACTCCCGCGCCAACCAGCTCGCGTGGCACCTGCGGAGCCTGGGCGTGCGCGCGGAGACGCGCGTGGGCGTGTGCCTGGAGCGCTCGCTGGACCTGGTGGTGGCGCTGCTCGGCGTGCTCAAGGCGGGGGGCGCGTACGTGCCGCTCGACCCGTCGTATCCGTCCGAGCGCCTGGGCGCGATGCTGGAGGACAGCCGCGTCCCCGTGGTGGTGACGCAGGAGTCGCTGGCGGACGCGCTGCCGTCGCGCGGCGAGTGGCTGCTGCTGGTGGACGAGGAGGCCGCGGCCATCGCCCGCAGGCCGAAGGAGGCCCCGCCGTCGCTGACGGAGCCGCGCAACGCCGCCTACGTCATCTTCACCTCCGGTTCGACGGGGCACCCCAAGGGCGTCGTCGTGGAGCACCGCGGCATCCGCAACACGATTGCCCGCACCGTGACGGACTTCGGCATCCAGCCGGGCCGCCGCGTCCTGCAGTTCACCGCGTTCGGCTTCGACGCCTCCGTGCTGGAGCTCTTCGGCACGCTGGCGGGAGGAGGCACGCTGGTGCTGGTGCCGCGCGACGCGCTCCTGCCCGGCCCCGAGCTGACGGCGCTGCTGCGCGACCGCCACATCACCACGTCCGTGCTGCTGCCGCCCGTCCTGGCGGCCCTGCCGCACGACGCGCTGCCGGAGCTGGAGACGATCATCTCCGGCGCGGAAGCGCTGCCGCCGGAGCTGGTGGACCGCTGGGGGGCCGGACGCCGGTTCCTCAACTGCTACGGCCCCACGGAGATCAGCGTCACCGCGACCAGCGCCCTCTGCGCGCCGGACGGTGGGCGTCCGGGCATTGGCCGGCCGTATCCCAACACCCGGCTGTACGTGCTGGACCGCGCGGGCAGCCCGTGCCCACGGGCGTCCTGGGTGAGCTGTACATCGGCGGTGTGGGCGTGGGCCGCGGCTACCTGGAGCGCCCGGACCTGACGGCCGAGCGCTTCGTGCCCGACGTCTTCGGAGGCGAGCCCGGCGCGCGGCTGTACCGCACGGGCGACGTGGTGCGCTACCGCGCGGACGGCCAGCTGGAGTTCGCGGGCCGCGTGGACCACCAGGTGAAGCTGCGTGGCTTCCGCATCGAGCTGGGCGAAATCGAAGCGGCGCTCGGTCAGCACGCGTCCGTTCGGGACGCGGTGGTCCTGGCGCGCGAGGACGTGCCCGGCCAGAAGCGACTGGTGGCGTACGTCGTGCCGCAGGAGGAGCAGACGGCTGACGCGGAGGCGCTGCGCGCGTTCCTCAAGGAGCGCCTGCCGGAGTACATGGTGCCCGCGGCCTTCGTCGCGCTGGACGCGCTGCCGCTGACGCCCAACGGGAAGGTGGACCGCAAGGCCCTGCCGAAGCCGGAGCTCCAGAAGCTCGCGGCGGAGACCGGCGACGCCGCGCCCCGGCCTGGCGCGGAGGAGAAGCTCGCGCGCATCTGGGCGGAGCTGCTGGGCGTGGAGGGCGTGGGACGCAACGCGGACTTCTTCGAGTTGGGCGGGCACTCGCTGCTGGCGACGCAGGCGGTGTCGCGCATCCGGCAGGCGTTCCGCGTGGACCTGCCCGTGCGGGCCTTCTTCGAGATGCCCAACGTGGCCGCGCTCGCGGCGTGGCTCTCCACCCAGGTCCAGGACGTGGGGCCGGACGTGCCGCCGCTGGTGCCGGTGTCGCGCGAACAGCCGCTGCCGCTGTCCTTCGCGCAGCAGCGCCTGTGGTTCCTGGATCAGCTGGAGCCGGGAAGCCTGGCGTACAACATCCCGTTGACGGTGAGCCTGGAGGGAGACCTGGACGTGCCCGCGCTGGGCCGCGCCTTCCAGGAGATCCTCCGCCGCCACGAGTCCCTGCGCACCGCCTTCGGAGTGAAGGACGGGGAGCCCGTGCAGGTCATCTCCGAGGTGCCGGAGGTGGCGCTGGCGGTCGTGGACCTGGGCGCGCTGCCGCGGGCTGAAATCGAAGCGACGCTGGAGCAGCGGGCGCTGGCGGAGTCGCGCCAGCCGTTCGATTTGACGCGGGGCCCGCTCGTGCGGGCGACGCTGCTGAGGCAGGACGCGCGGCGGCACGTGCTGCTGCTGACGATGCACCACATCGTCTCCGACGGGTGGTCCATGGGCATCTTCATGCGCGAGATGGCCGCGCTCTACGAGGCCTTCCACGCGGGGCGGCCCTCGCCGCTGCCTGACCTCAAGCTCCAGTACGCGGACTACGCGGCCTGGCAGCGCGGCTGGCTGCGGGGCGAGGCGCTGGAGGCGCAGCTGGCCTGGTGGCGTGAGCAGCTGCGGGACACGCCGCCGCTGCTGGAGCTGCCCACGGATCATCCGCGGCCGACCGTGCGGACGCACCGCGCGGGCACGGTTCCGACGGAGTTCCCCCAGGCGTTGTCGGCGAGGCTCCAGACGCTGGGACAGGAAGAGGGCGCGACGCTCTACATGACGCTGCTCGCGGGCTTCCAGGTGTTGCTGTCGCGCTACAGCGGGCAGACGGACATCGTGGTGGGCACGGACATCGCGAACCGCAACCACGCGGACACGGAGGGCCTCATCGGCTTCTTCGTGAACCAGCTCGCCATGCGCACGCGGCTGGACGACGCCCCGACGTTCCGGCAGCTCCTGCGGCGCGTGAAGGACACGGCGCTGGGCGCGTACGGGCACCAGGACCTGCCGTTCGAGGAGCTGGTCAAGGCGCTCAACCCGGAGCGCAGCCTGGGCCATTCGCCCATCTTCCAGGTGAAGCTGTCGGTGCAGAACACGCCGGCCTCGTCCATCGAGCTGCCGGGCCTCAAGCTGCGCTCGCTGGGACGTGACGAAGGCGCAGCGAAGGTGGACCTCACGCTGTCCTTCAAGGACACCGGCATGGGGCTGCTGTGCGTGACCGACTACCGCGCGGACCTGTTCGAGCAGGCGACGGTGGAGCGGATGATGGGGCACCTGCGGGTGCTGCTGGAGGGCATCGCCGCGAATCCGGACGCGACCGTGAGCGCGCTGCCGATGCTGG
>NZ_JBKGHJ010000572.1:0-4782 GCF_046520365.1 Corallococcus sp. 4LFB | reverse complement strand
GGGCGGGCGGAGGCGGCGGCATGGGGCAGCGCCTCCTTCATGGGCTTCTCCTCACGGGCCGGCGCGGCGCGCTCGGACGGCGTGCTCGCGGGGGGGCTGGAGCGACGAGGAGCCCCCACCCTTCTTGTAGAACGCCAGGTAGCTGCCGGCGCCCGCGGACAGCAGGCCCGCCAGCACGCCGATGTCCGCCACCAGCGCGTACGTCTTGCCGGTGCTCTTCAGGTCCTCCGCGCGCGTGCTGCCCTGCGGCGCGGTCTTGAACGCGTCCGCCTTGGAGGAGGCCTCCAGGCCGAAGTAGATGCCGCCCGCCAGCAGCGCCACGCCCGTGGCCAGCAGCACGTAGCCCGCGGTGCGGCGGCTCACGCTCCCGCCACCGGCGAAGTGCTTCACCGGCTTGCCGTCGACGCGCGCCGCGTCCTGGGCCACCAGCCCCGTCAGCAGCGCCTCGGAGCCCGTGGCCATCGCGTCACCGCGCGGCACCTGGCCCAGCGCGTACGCCTGGTTGTGGCCGTCCGCCACGTCCATGCGCAGGCCGGTGACGGTCAGCGGCGCGTTGCCCGGGCCGCCGCGCACTACCAGCGCCAGCACCTGCTGCACGTCCGCGAGCGCGCCCAGCTCCTGCAGCGCCTTGTCGCGGTCTTCCTCGTCGGGGCTCTTCGCGATGCGCTCCACGAGCGCGGCGTAGCGCTGCTGCACCGGCAGCTTCGGGAGCGTGAAGGAGGACTCGCCCTCGCGCGCCCGGCCCTCCGTCACGGTGTAGCCCGGCGCCACCAGCGTCACGTAGTGGTCCGCGCGCGTCAGGCCGGTGAGCGACAGCGGGGACACGCCCCGGTAGGTCCCGTCCACGAACACCTGCGCGGCAGCGGGCTGCGTGCGCACCGACAGCGTCGCCTCCGCGCCGTCCAGCTGCGCCTTGCGCTCGTTCTCCACGAACGCGACCTCTTCGGGCGGGAAGAAGTTGGGGTTGAAGGTGGCGCGCGGATCCACCGCGAGCACGCCGCGCATCTCCAGCTCCGCGGCCTTGTTCTCCCCGTTGGCCACCTGCGTCGCGGCCTTCATCACCCGCGCGCGGCTCAGGAGCGGGAACGCGCGTGACAGGTCCGACTGCTCGTAGGCCTTCACCGCCTTGTCGAAGCTCTGGAGCGCCTTCACGGTGTCCAGCTCGTCGTACGCCTTCGCGCCCTCCTTGAACGCGGCGTTGCCCTCCACCGCCTTCGCCTGACGCGCGCTCGCGCCCTGGGGGTCCAGCGCGTCCGCCAGCCGCACCAGCTCCAGGCGCCCGGAGCGGGCCACGGCCTGCTCGGCCCAGTGCGCCAGCGCCAGCGCCTCCCCCTCCAGCGAGGCATCCACCGGAATGGCCACCACCGTCACGCGAGGGCCCGTCGCCGACGGCAACGTTCGCGGCATCAGCCGCAGCGGTACGTGTTGCTGCTGCGCGGCGGCGGGGCCCATGGCCAGCATTCCCACCAGCCAGCCACTGAGCGTCGCGTGCAGCGCGCGATTGAAAGGACGTCGCATCCGGTCTCCCTCGTTGCTGTGCGCATTACACGCACTGCGCGGCGGAACGCCAGCATCGAAAGGGGTTTCAGCGACCCGCGGTGCTCCCGGTGGCCCGGGACGCGGGCCCTGGCGCCAACCCATGGAGGTAGTTGAGCGCGACCTTCAGTTGTGGATCCACGAGCTTCGCCGTCACCGCCCAGTCCTTCAGGTTCGCGGGCAGGGTCCGGGGCTGCGCGGCGACCTCCGACGTCGCCTGGGACGGCTCCGCCTTGAAGTGGCCCCGCAGGTCCTTCTCCCGGGGCGCGGCTCCCGTCTTCCCGGAGGAATCCTCCGGCACCAGGAAGTCCGGGGTGATGCCCTTCTCCTGGATGCTGCGGCCCTTGGGCGTGTAGTAGCGCGCGATGGTGAGCTTCAGGCCGGAGCCGTCCTCCAGCTCGATGATGGTCTGCACGCTGCCCTTGCCGAAGGTCTGCGTGCCCATGATGACCGCGCGGCCGTGGTCCTGGAGCGCGCCGGCGACGATTTCGGACGCGGAGGCGCTGCCCGCGTTGACCAGCACCACCAGCGGGTAGTCCTTCTCCGTGTCGCGGTCGCGGCTTTTCTCCTCGGAGGCGTTGCGGCCGTCGCGCCCGCGCGTGGACACGATGGGCAGGTTGCCCGGCAGGAAGCGGTCGCTCATGGCCACGGCCTGGTCCAACAGGCCGCCGGGGTTGTTGCGCAGGTCCAGCACCAGGCCGTCCAGCTCCCTGCCGCCGTTGAGCGCGCGCAGCCGGTCCAGCTCCTTCTTCAGCGACACGTCCGTGCGGTCCTGGAAGTTCTTCACCCGCACGTGACCGATGCCGCCGTAGAGCGCGCCCTCCACGGACACGATGCGGATGTGGTCGCGCAGGATGGCCAGCTCCTGGGGAGCGTTGAAGCCCTCGCGCATGAGCGTGAGCAGCACGCGGCCGCCCGCGGGCCCGCGCATCTTCTGGAGCGCGCGCCCCAGGTCCATGCCCTGGGTGCTCTCCCCGTCGATGGCGAGCAGCTCGTCCCCGGCCTTGATGCCGGCGCGCGCCGCGGGCGTGTCGTCGAGGGGCGCCACCACCACCAGCCGGTCGCCCTTGCGCGCGATTTCGATGCCCAGGCCGCCGAACTCGCCGGACGTGTCGATCTTCATCTCCCCGAAGAGCTCCGGCGGCAGGTAGATGGTGTGCGGATCCAGCGTGCCGAGCATCCCCTGGATGGCGCCCTGGATGAGCGTCTTCCTGTCCACGGGCTCCACGTAGTTGTTCTCCACGTAGGAGAGCACCCGCGCGAACAGCTCCAGCTGGCGGTACGCGGACTCCTCCCGGCCGGCCGCGTCCGAGGGCTTCTGCGCGAGCGCGGGCGCGCCCCACAGGAGGAGCGCGGCGAGTCCCATGCGCCACGGCTTCGGGGAACGGATCACGTGAGCGCGTCCTTGGGGGTCGGGTGAGAGAGGCCGTCGCAAGGCCCCCGAGTCTACACCCGGCCCGCCGGACGATTCCCGCCCTTAGAGGGCCGCCCGGTCCGCGAAGCCCACCAGGTGGGACACGAACGCGTCCGGCCGCTCCATCTGCGGCACGTGGCCGAAGCCCTCCACCACGTGGACCTCCGCCTGGGCGGGCAGGTGCTGCCGGTACCAGGTGAGGATCTCCGGGGGCAGGAGCCGCTCGCTGCCACCCCAGAGGAAGAGCACCGGCATCTTCAGCTCCCGCACCGCCTGGGGCGCGATGCTCGCCTGCGTGGCGAGCGCATCCGCCGCGAGCGCCTGCACCGTGGGCGTCGTGTAGAACTTCCGCAGCTCCGACGCGAGCAGCATCGCGGCCCACGGCGGCCGGTGGAACAGGCGCTTCGTCAGCGCGCGCACGTCCGCGTTCGACTTCACCGCGAAGTGGCCCAAGAGCGCCGCCAGCGCCTCGGGCGTCAGCTCCGCGCCCGCGGGGGAGACCAGCGCGAGCGCCTTCACCAGGGCCGGATGCTCGGCGGCCAGGTTGACGGACATGGCCCCGCCCAGCGAGTTGCCCACCACGAGCGCGGGCGTCCCCACCACCTGCTCGAAGTAGGCGCGCAGCACGTCGAACTGGGCCTGCACGCAGGTGGGGCCGCCGCAGTACTCGCCGGAGAAGCCGTGGCCCGGCAGGTCCGGCGCGAGCACGCGGGAGAAGCGCCGCGCCAGGCCGAAGAACGTGCGCCCGAAGCCGTTGGCGGAGCCGCCCAGCCCGTGCACCAGCACCACCGGCGGGCCCCGGCCCTGCCCCTCCAGCGCGTAGTGGTGCACCGCCTGACCGGCGACGCTCACCGTCTCCGACACCACGCCACGCGCCACCAGCATGCGGCGCATCGCCTTCTGCATCCCACCCATCAGGTCCACGCGCGGGCCTCCTTCCTCACCAACGACCGCTGCCCTGCACCTTCTAATGCGCCCGCCGCTTGGACGCACCGCACCATGACAGACAGAGTCAGGGCGTCCCCGCGGCGGCGGTGGCGGGGGCCAGCCAGGGGCCGGGGTCCACGGCCTGCCCGGCGCGGCGGACCTCGAAGTAGAGGTAGGCGCCCTTGAGGGAGCCGGTGTCGCCCACCTCGCCCACCACGTCGCCCGGGGCCACGCGGGCGCCCACGGCGACGGCGATGGTGGAGAGGTGGGCCACCAGGGTGTGGAAGTCATCGCCGTGGTCGACGATGAGCAGGTTGCCGTAGCCGCGCAGCCAGCCCGCGTAGACGACGGTGCCTTCGGCCACCGCGTGCACGGGGGTGCCCGAGGGCGCGCGGATGTCCACGCCCTTCTGCACGGTGACGGTGTTGAAGCGCGGGTTCACCACGCGGCCGAAGCCCACCTCCACGATGCCCGCCACGGGCCGAGGCAGCTTGCCCTTCAGGGCGCCGAAGCCGCTGGTCGCGGGGGCCTCGTGCAGGTCCGCCAGCATGCGGGTGAGCTCCGCGTCCGCGCCCTCCAGCTCGCGCACGGCGCGCTTCGCCAGCTCCGCCTCGCCGGCCAGCCTCCCCACCACCTCCTCCAGCGCCTCCTGCTGGGCCTGGGCCTGCTTCGACTGTCGCTGGAGGAAGGCCACGCGCTGCGACAGCGAGGTGTGCAGCCGCTTCAGCTCCAGCGTCGCCTGGCGCTGAAGGGTTGCCACGTGCTGCACGGTGCGCAAGAGCTCCAGGTCGCCGGCCATGCTGGCCTCCAGCGCGCGGGCGCGCCACATGAGCGCTGAGAAGTCCTCGGCGGACAGCAGCACCTCCAGCGGGCGGCGGCGCTGGAGGCGGTACAGGGTGCGCAGG
>NZ_JBKGHJ010000571.1:0-4783 GCF_046520365.1 Corallococcus sp. 4LFB | reverse complement strand
CCCACCACCACCGCCCGCCGAGCCCCCGCCCACGCGGCGCCGCGTCAACCCGCCCCGTCCCCCGAGCCCACCGCAGGCCCCCAACCGCTACGGGCTCTACGGCGGGCGGTCGCTGGGCTCCGGGCACGTGGGCGTGGGCATGGAGCTGGGCTTTCCCATCGTGTCCGCGCGCGCCGTGTACGGCGTCCTGGAGCCCCTGGACCTGGGGCTGGGCGTGGACACCGTCTACGGCCTGATGACGGAGCTGCGCGCCAGCGCCCGCCTCACCCTCATGGACAGCCAGAACGTGAGCCTGGCCCTCGTGGTGGACGGGGGCCGCGCGTTCTTCCTGCGTCCCCCGGACACGGAGGACCGGGGCGCGCGCTACCTGAGCGGCCGGCGCGACTGGAACGTGGCCCCGGGGCTGGTGGCGTCCTTCCAGGGCGAGAGCCCGCGCTCGTGGCGGCCGTACCTGGACGTCCGCGCCCTCTTCGCCTTCGACCTGGACCCCATCCAGCGCGACCCGCTGGCCGGCGTGCCGCCCGCGTGGACGCTGGACGCCTCCGTCCTCGTCCGGTTGGGCGCCGAGTTTCCCGTCGGTGAGAAGACGTCCTACGCTGTCTCCTTCGGCGGGGACTTCCGCGGCCGCTCCACGGACGCGGAGTTCATGCCCACGCTGTCCGTGGGCGTGGTGTCCGCGCTGTTCTGAAAAACCCTCCCCCCTCTCGACCCGAGGTCATCTCATGCGCGGCAGTGTCATCGGTGCAGGCTCCTTCGGAACGGCGCTCGCCAACGTGCTCGCGGTGAATTGCGACGAAGTCCGCCTGTGGGGCCGCGAACCCTCCACCGTGGAGGCCATCAACACCCGCCACGAGAACGACACCTACTTGAAGGGCATCCCCCTCTCCGAGCGCGTGCGCGCGACCACGGACCTGGAGGAGGCGCTGGCGGGCTCGGAGATGGTGGTGCTCGCCACGCCCAGCCACGCCACGCGCGAGGTGCTCGCGCGCGCGAAGGCCTTCCTGCCGAAGAGCGTGCCCCTGGTCACGGTGTCCAAGGGCATCGAGAACGGCACGCTGCTCACCATGACGGAGCTCTTGGAGGACTGTCTGCCGGAGGAGTTCCACCCGTACGTCGCGGTGCTCTCCGGCCCCAGCTTCGCCAAGGAGCTGGCGCGGCGCATGCCCACGGTGGTGACCATCGCGTCGCACTGGGACAAGGTGGCCCAGCGCTGTCAGAAGGCGCTGCAGACGGACACCTTCCGCTCGTACACGTCCACGGACGTGGTGGGCGTGCAGTACGGCGGCGCGCTGAAGAACGTCATCGCCATCGCCGCGGGCATGGCGGACGGCCTGGGCATGGGCCACAACGCGCGGGCCGCCATCATCACGCGCGGCCTGGCGGAGATCACGAGGCTCGCGGTGCGGAAGGGCGCCAACCCGCTGACGCTGTCCGGCCTGTCCGGCATGGGCGACCTGGTGCTCACCTGCACGGGCGAGCTCAGCCGCAACCGCCACGTGGGCATGGAGCTGGGCAAGGGCCGCACGCTGCCGGACATCCTCGCGGAGATGAAGGAGGTCGCCGAGGGCGTGAAGACGGCGAAGAGCGCGCGCGACCTGTCCATCAAGACGGGCGTGGAGCTGCCCATCTGCGAGCAGGTCTACCTCATCGCCTACGAGGGCAAGAACGCCAAGATGGCGGTGGTGGACCTGATGACGCGCCAGCCGAAGTCGGAGCTGTCCGGCGTCTGAGGCGACGGAGCGCTAGTAGCGGCGCGGCCTGGCTTCCGGGCCCGCGCCGCGCACGCGCCACACGGTGAGCCGCTCGGAGTTGGTGTGGCTCAGCACGAGCCCCTCCGTCTGCATCTCCTCCAGCAGGCGGTTCGTCTTCAGGCGGTCCAGCCCGATGGTGCGGCCCAGCAGGTCGCCGGGCATGCCGCTGATGTTGCTGCGCAGCTCGTTGATGATGGCGCGCTTGAACTCGTTCTTCTGCAGGCCGTCCATGTCCTGCGTCCGCCACGCGGACAGGATGCCCCAGCCGATGAGCAGCAGCGTCACCACGGCGATGACCGGGTAGACGATGTGGCTGTTCTTCTCGAGCCACTCGATGTAGCCGGTGGTGATGGACGAGACGGGCCGGTCGTAGTCCGGCCCGGAGTCACTTCCGGGCAGACCTTCGATTTGGGCCGTCAACAACGGGATGAGCAGTTTCAGCGCGGGAGCCAAGGCCCCCCGACTCTACGGGGAGGGCCCCCGCGCCGACAACCCGCCCACCGTCACACCACGCCGATGGACTCGGACGCACCCTCGGCGAACAGGGTGGTGTCCGCCTTGGCCAGCAGCGTCGCCAGCCCTTCGCGCTTCACCGCGCTGATGGCCACGCCGCCCCGGGACCGCAGGAGCGTCTCCACCTCGTCCGCGGGCAGCTGGTCCGCCTTGTTCCACACCATCAGGCGCGGCTTCTCCATCAGGCCCAGCGACTGGAGGATCTTCTCCACCGCCTCCACCTGGTCGTCGCGGGCCGGGTCGCTCGCGTCCACCACGTGCAGCAGCAGGCTTGCGTCGTACAGCTCCTCCAGCGTGGCGCGGAAGGCCGCCACCAGGTCCTTGGGCAGGTCCCGGATGAAGCCCACCGTGTCGGTGATGATGACCTCGCGCTCCTGCGGGAAGCGCAGGCGGCGGCTGGTGGGGTCCAGCGTGGCGAACAGCTTGTCCTCCGCCAGCACCTCCGCGTTGGTGATGGCGTTGAGCAGCGTGGACTTGCCCGCGTTGGTGTAGCCCACGATGGAGATGACCGGCACCTCGCGCCGGTTGCGCTGCGCCCGGCGGACGCTGCGCTCGCGGCTGATGACGTCGATGCGGCGCTCCAGGTGGGTGATGCGCTCGCGCACGCGGCGGCGATCGATTTCGAGCTTCGTCTCACCGGGACCGCGGCCGCCCACGCCACCGCCCATGAGGCGGCTGAGCGAGTCATCCCCCTGCACCAGCCGGGGCAGCCGGTACTTCAGCTGCGCCAGCTCCACCTGCAGCTTGCCCTCCGCCGTCTGCGCGCGCTGGGCGAAGATGTCCAGGATGAGCTGCGTGCGGTCCAGAATCTTCAGGCTCGTCGCGTCGCCGATGTGACGGCCCTGCGACGGGGTGAGGTCCTTGTCGAAGACGAGCAGGTCCACCATGGACTGCATGGAGCGCAGGTTCAGGTCCTCCAGCTTGCCCCGGCCGATGAGGTAGCGCGGATCCGCCTCGCGCTTCATCTGGAGCACGCTGTCCACCACCTCCACGCCCGCGGTGCGCGCCAGCTCCTTCAGCTCCGCGAGGCTGGACTCCGCCCGCGCGCGGTTGCCGTCCAGGCACACCGCCACCAGGATGGCGCGCTCGCGGCCGGACACGGTGCGCGCGGCCGCCTTGCGGTTGAGCTCCTCCTCCAGCGCGTCCAGCGTGGCCAGCAGGTCCGGCTGGTCGCCGTGCACGGAGGGCAGGGTGGACACGTGCCAGAACTCCCCCGAGCCGTTCTCCGGCACCAGGTAGGCCCAGTGCAGCACGCCGGGCAGACCGTCGTTGCCCACGCCCACGGCCGCCACGCAGTCCAGGCGCAGCAGCGCCAGGTCCGTGAGGTCGTCCTTCGTCAGGGGCTCGCTCTTCAAGTGCGTGTGCACTAGCCGCAGGCCACGCAGACGGATCTGTCCGGCGCGCGCGCGGCCGATGTCCGGCAGCTCCAGCTTGTGCGCGTTGCCCACGACGACGTGCTCGATGTCGCCCTTGCGGTTGATGAGGACGCCCACCTGACGGTTGAGCTCGTGCGACAGCTCGGTGAGGTGGCGGGCAAGCTCCGCGGACACGATTTCGCGCGGATCCACGCGGCGGCGGAACGTGTTGCGCAGCCGCTGCTGCTCGCTCGACTTCAGGCCCAGGGTGTTGCCGTAGATTTCCTTCAAACCGTTTCTCCTGGCGCGGCCATCGAAGGGCCCGCGCTCCATTCAAGGCATTGGATGGACCGGGGGCGTCCGCGTTTCATGACAACGGCCCCTGTTTTCCGCCTGCCGCGAAGCCTGGTGAACAACCGGCCACGCGCGTCATTTCCCGTTCCAGCCTACGCTGCCCGCCGTGACTGATTCCGCACGCAACGCCCTGCGCGAGGCCCGCCGCGTGGTGGTGAAGATTGGGACCAACGCGCTGACGAGCGCCACCGGCCGCTTCAACCGCGCCCACTTCGACGCGCTGGGGCAGGACCTGCTGTGGGCCGCGGGGGGCCGGGAGCTGGTGGTGGTGTCCAGCGGCGCCATCGCGCTGGGCATGGAGCGGCTGGGGCTGCCCGCGCGCCCCCGGGACATCCCGGGCAAGCAGGCGTGCGCGGCGGTGGGGCAGAGCCGCCTGATGCAGGCCTACGAGGAGGCCTTCAGCCACGCGGAGCGGACGGTGGCCCAGGTGCTGCTCACCCACGAGGACGTGCAGGAGCGCCGGCGCTACCTCAACGTGAAGCACGCCCTGGACCGGCTGCTGGCCGCGGGCGTGGTGCCGGTCATCAACGAGAACGACACCGTGTCGGTGGACGAGCTGAAGTTCGGCGACAACGACACGCTGGCCAGCCTGGTGGCCGGCGTGGTGGAGGCCGACGCGCTGGTCCTCCTGTCCGACGTGGAGGGCCTCTACACCGCCGACCCGCGCAAGGACGCCGACGCCCGCCTCATGCCCGCCGTGCCGCGCGTCACCTCGGACGTGCTGGCCCTGGCCGGCGACGCCACCAGCGCGGTGGGCACGGGCGGCATGGCGTCCAAGGTGAGCGCCGCCGCTCGCGCCGCGGAGCTGGG
>NZ_JBKGHJ010000570.1:0-4801 GCF_046520365.1 Corallococcus sp. 4LFB | reverse complement strand
CGACCACCGACGCCGCGTCGCACGCCACCTCCGACTTGGACACGGCCCGCTCCGCGTCCGGGCTCACCACGCCCGCCTCGGCCCGGCGGAACGGCGGGTTGGACACCACCTGCCCGTAGGCCCCGGGCGTGAACAACGTCCGCGCCTGCCGCAGGTCCCCGAGCACCGGGCGCACCCGGCCCTCGCACCCGTTGAGCGCCACCGCGCGCGTCAGCCGCGCGTGCACCGCGGGCTGCAGCTCCAGCGCATCCACCGGGCCCGCGACGCCGAACTGCTTCACCAGGAGGAGCGACACCACGCCGCTGCCCGCGCCCAATTCCAGCACCGGCCCGGGCAGGTCGCCGCCTTCCGTGGCCGCGAAGTGCGCCAGCAGCACCGCGTCCAGCGTGAAGCGGTAGCCCGTCCGGCGCTGGAAGACGCGCACGTCCGCGGTGCCAATGGAGTCCAGCGTCTCGCCGTCCTCCAGCACGTTCAGCGCGCGCCGTGCATCCGCTCGGCCACGTCCAGCACGCGCGCCTCGCAGGAGACGCCGTCCAGGTGGCTGGCCTCCACGAGGCCCGTGGGGCTGGTGACGTTCACCTCCGTGAGGTAGTCGCCCAGCACGTCGATGCCCACCAGCGTCAGCCCCTTCTCCTGGAGCGCCGGCTTGAGGCGCTGGCAGATGTGGAGGTCGCGCGCGGTGATCTCCGCCTTCATCGGCTTGCCGCCCGCGGCCATGTTGCCCCGGTGGTCCGCGTCCGACGGCACGCGCAGCACCGCGCCCACCGGGTCTCCGTCCACCAGGATGATGCGCTTGTCGCCCAGGCGGCTCTCCGGCACGTACGCCTGCGCGAGGATGGGCTCCTTGCCGCCCTGCGTGAGCAGCTCCACCATGGAGCGCGCGTTGCGGTCCCCCGGCGCGAGGAAGAGGATGCCCTTGCCGCCGAAGCCGTCGATGGGCTTCAGGATGGTGCCCTGCGCGTTCTTCGCCGCGAACTCCAGCACCACGGACAGCTCCCGCGTCACGCGCGTGTCCGGCATCAGGTCCGGGTAGTTCAGCGTGAAGAGCTTCTCGTTCGCGTCGCGGATGCCGGACGGGTTGTTGATGAAGATGGGAGAGCGGTCCGGACACAGCTCCACCAGCTGCGTGGCGTGCAGATAGTCCGCGTCCACCGGCGGGTCCTTGCGAAGAAAGAGCACGTCCAGCTTCGACAGGGGCCGCACGTCCTCCGCCAGCACGTCGAAGTGCTGGCCTGGCTCGCGCCGCACCCGGACCCGGCGCATGCGCGCCTCCGAGCACCGGCCGTTGAAGCGCAGCCACCCCTGTTCGAAGTAGTAGACGTCGTGCCCCCGCCGCTGGGCCTCCAGCATCAGCGAGAACGTCGTGTCGTGGTCCACCCGCACGCTCTCGAGCGGGTCCATCAGGAAGCCAAGGGAGAGGGCCATGAGGGGCGGAAGATAGCGGACCCCTTCCGCCCTTGCCGCTCCTTCGCACGCCCCTTCGTCCAACCTGGAGCTCAGCGGCCCGGCAGCTCCCTCAGCTTGAGGTTGAGGCGCACGGGGTTGCCCGCCTCCACCGGCACGGCGAGCAACCGGCGCTTCTTGTCCGCGCCCACCAGGATGAGCTCCGCCTGCCCCACCGGCAGCAAGCGCTTCACCAGCGGCGCGCGGCCCAGGGACTTGTTGTTGAGGAAGACCTCCGCGGGCTCGTCCAGGAAGAGCGTCACCTCGCCCTTGCTCTTCCGGCTCCGGACGCTGGTCCGGATGGAGTCGTCCCGGTCCTTCGTGCCCGGGTCCCGCTCCTTGGAGTCTTTGTCCTTGTCCTTGTCCTTGTCCTTGTCCACCGCCGCGGTGGCCACGCCCGCGTCGGGCGCGGGGGGCTCGCGCGGCCGGAGGGGGACCATCGCGCCCAGGGTCTCGGGGTTGGGTGGGAGCGCCGCCTCCTCGGCCTCCAGCAGCTTCGTGAGCCGGAACGCGCCGTAGGCCAGGCCCAGGATCAGCGACAGCGACAGCAGCGCCCACACGGCGCCCAGCCTGGAGCGCGCCACCGGGGGCGCGGTCTCGTCGCTGCCGGACTCCTCCGCGCGCAGCTTCGCGATCTCCGCCTTCTTGCGCGCCTCCACGACGCTGAGCGCGGTGGCCTTGCGCTCCGGCAGGTAGGGGCCGTCGTCCTTCTGGAGCGCCCGCTTCGCCGACGCCATCACCTGGCTGCTCGTCGTGACGTCCGCGCTCTCCAGCAGCGAGCGCGTGGCCGCCATGCGCTCCGCGAACAGGCCCTTCATGAGGGAGGCGCGCTGCTCGGCGTCCATCAGCTTGCCGCCGGCCGCCTTCTCGATGGCGCGCGCCATGTCCCGCCCGGACGGGTAGCGGCGGTCCACGTTGCGCTCCAGCGCGCGCATCACCACGCGGGAGATGTCCTCGGAGATGTGCGGCAGCAGCACGGACGGCCACGGGATGGCGTCCTCGAGGATCTTCACCATCTCGTCGCGCTCGGTCTTGCCCGCGAAGAGGCGCTCCCCGGTGATGAGCTCGTGCATCACCACGCCCACGGAGAACAGGTCGCTCCTGCCATCCAGCGGATCGCCGCGCACCTGCTCCGGGGACATGTACCCGGTGGTGCCCTTCACCGTGCCGACGTGGGTGCGCTCCAGGCTGTTCTTCGCCTTGGCGATGCCGAAGTCGAGCAGCTTCACGGTGCCGTCGTACGTCACCATGATGTTCTTCTGCGCCACGTCGCGGTGGATGACGGGGCTCGCCTCGCCGCCGGGGGTCGTGAAGGTGTGCGCGTAGTGCAGCGCCAGGCACACGTCGCGGGCCACGGACAGGGTGAAGGCCAGCGGCACCGGCTGGCGCTTCTTCAGGCACGCGCTCGTGACCTGGTTGAGGTTCTGCCCGCCGATGAACTCCATGGCCAGGTAGAGCCCGTCGTCCTCCTCCCCCAGGTCGAACACCTGCGCGATGTTCGGGTGGTTGAAGGCCGCGGTGATGCGCGCCTCGTCCAGGAACATGCGGACGAACTGATCATTGGAGCGGGCGTCCGGGAGGATGCGCTTGATGACCACGTACTTGCGGAAGCCGCCCGGGCCCGACGTGTAGCCCAGGAACAGCTCCGCCATGCCGCCCACGGTCAGCTGCGTGAGCACCTCGTACTTCCCGATGCGCTCGCCCCGATGGAAGTCGATGAGCCCATCCTCCAGCGCCATGAAGGATGGCGCCCGCGTCGTGAAGAAAGCCGGGCCGGACCATAACAGGGCTGTTGCATCCGGGGTCCTTCCTTGCCGGTGCACGCCGGCTCCAGGCCCCCGAGGTCCCTGTGGATCACCTGTGGATGGTGTGGACGGACCTGTGGACAACCCGTGGCACCGGAGCGGCGCTGTGGATGCCCGGGGGAAACCGGCAACTTGCCCACATGTAGCAGATCGCCGATTCGTGAATGAATCCGGAGGCTTGCTGACTTGTCCCCAACTCCGTGCCCCCTACTGCTTCCACCAGTTGATCAATACTCCAATTAGACTGGTGAAAAGCAGCAGGGCCCGTGCACAAGTCGGAAACCGACAGGGCTTCCCGGCAGGGGCACGCTGCTACAGGAGCGTGGCGCGCAGCCGCTCCAGCAGGCCGGGCAGGTCCTGGAGCAGCTGCCGGTCCATGTCCTCCAGCGCGGCGCGGAGCATGACCAGGTCCTCCGGCTCCCGCTCCGCGGACACCATGCGGTGCAGGCTGCGCAGGCGCTGGTTGCGCATGACCAGGCGGGCGAGGGTGTCGTCCAGCTCCTCGGCGAGCCCGGCGTCCAGGTGCAGCTCCTGGCCCACCAGCTCCCGGAGCTGCTCCACGCGGTAGGTGAGCTCCCAGCTCTCCTCGTAGCCCGCGCGCCGGGGCACCATCGGCCCATACGTCCACCGCTCGTTCAAGGTTCCTCTAGTGCGGCCGGGGCCGGGTGAGGCCCGTCAGGGACAGCCGGGTGCGCGTCGGGTCCAGCTCCACGTGCATCCGGCAGTCCGCCACGTCCAGGCGCAGGGTGTAGGGAGGACAGGGCGTGTGCCCCGAGTGCTCCTCGGAGGCGCGCGCGCCCATGCGGAACAGCTCGGCCAGCACCGCCTGTCGTACTTCCGCCGACAGCCCGTCCACGGTGGACTGGACGCCCCGGGCGATGAGCACCGTGAACGCCTGCAATCCTGGAGAAACGTGTGAAGGGCCAGCCAGCGTCATCCCCGCGCCCGTTGCCAGAACCGTACCCTGCGACAGGCCTGTCGTTCCGGGGGGTTGGAAGAACTCGAAACCCTTGGGGCTGAAAAAAACTCAGGCAGGAAAGCGCCCAATCCTGAAACCCTGGGGGGTGGGATGCCGTGGGACAGGGGGATGGAGAGGGGTGCTATAGGCAGCAGGCAGGAGGCACGATGGCGCGCACGCGGACGGTGGGCAGTGGGGGCCTGACGGGCCTTCCGGAGGCTCCAACGGGCTTGCGGGGGGTCGACCCCTCGTCGCCCAGGGCCCTGGCAATGGCCCTGGCCGCCCTCCTGGCCTTCGTGGGCGCCTGCCGGGAAGCACCCCCGCTGACGGGCGCCCGGAGCCTCCTGCGGGTCTCCCAGGAGGCCGTGGCGTTCCCGCCCAGCTACCCCCAGGTGGAGCGGGTGGTGGAGCTGCGCGTGGTGAACGCGGGGCGCACGACGCTGGACGTGGACTGGACGTCGCTGGCGGCGCCCTTCTCCGCGGCCGGGCTGCCCGCGCGGATGGCGCCGGGCGAGGTGCCGGTGCGGCTGTCCTACCGGCCGGAGGCGCCGGGCGTGCTGACGGCCACGCTGGTGGGCCGGGCGCCCGGGGGCGG
>NZ_JBKGHJ010000056.1:0-26334 GCF_046520365.1 Corallococcus sp. 4LFB | reverse complement strand
GCCCCCGGAACCCCCGCGGCCCCAGCGTGTCGCGCGTATCCCCCGGCTTGGAGCCAGGCGCGAACACGGGGCTCACCAGCGCCAGGTCCGCCCCCACCGCGGCTTCAGCCTCGCGCGCGTCGTGCACCGCCACGCTCACGAGCCGGCCCTCCGGCAGGAACGGGCGCACGTCGCGGGGCGAGGGGCCCGACGCCGGCAGGTGCAGGTGCGCGCCCACGAGCAGCGCGACATCCAGCCGCCCGTTCACGAACAGCGCCCGGCCCCGGCACACCTCCGCCAGAAGCCGCGCCTCCTCCAGGAACACCCGCCCGGAGGCCTCCGGATGACGGTGCTGCACGGCGACCTCCGGCCCCGCCTCCAGCGCCCGCTCCAGCGCGGTCAACAGCCGCGCCCGGGGCAGCCGCCAGTCCGTGATGACCACGAGGCGGGGCAGGGCGGGCACCGCTACTCCACGAGCCCTTCGATGGGGCTGGACGCGGAGCCATACGCCTTGCGCGGGATGCGCCCCGCCAGGAACGCGTCGCGGCCGGCCTCCACCGCCTTCTTCATCGCCACGGCCATGCGCACCGGATCCTTCGCGCCCGCGATGGCGGTGTTCATGAGCAGCGCGTCCACGCCCAGCTCCATCGCGATGGCCGCGTCGGAGGCCGTGCCCACGCCCGCGTCCACGATGACCGGCACCTTCACCACCTCGCGGATGAGCCGCAGGTTGTGCGGGTTGCGGATGCCCAGCCCGCTGCCGATGGGCGCCGCCAGCGGCATCACCGCCGCGCAGCCCGCGTCCTCCAGCTTGCGCGCCGTGATGGGGTCGTCGCTGGTGTAGGGCAGCACCGTGAAGCCCTCCTTCACCAGGATGCGCGCCGCCTTCACCGTCTCCTCGACGTCGGGGTAGAGCGTCTTCTCGTCGCCCAGCACCTCCAGCTTCACCCACTTGCTCATGCCCAGCTCTTCCGCCAGGCGGCACGTGCGCACCGCGTCCTCCGCCGTGTAGCAGAGCGCCGTGTTGGGCAGGAGGCGCATCTTGTTGCGGTCGATCCAGTTCATCAGCGACGCCTCGCCCGTCGCCTTCAAATCCAACCGCCGCACCGCCACCGTGACGAGCTGCGCGCCCGACGCTTCGTGGCACTGCTTCATCACCTCGTGGCTGGGGTACTTCCCCGTCCCGACGATGAGCCGCGAGGTGAACGTCACCCCCGCCAGCGTGAAAGGCTTGTCCGCGATGCCGCTCATGACCGTCTCCTCTCCAGGGCCTGCGCTCACCCGCCACCCACGAAGGTGACGATCTCCACCCGGTCCCCGTCCTGGAGCCGGTGCTCGGGGTGACGGGCGCGGCGCACCACCTCCGCGTTCACCTCCACCGCCACCCCCGGGCCGCTGCCCAACTCCAGCAGCGCCAGCAGGGACGAAAGGGTGCTGCCCTCCGGCAGCGTCCGCGCTTCTCCGTTGACCCACACGTTCACGGCCTCACGGCTCCTTCCGGCCCCCTTCGGACGGGACCCGCCGGTGCCAGTACAAGGGCGGTTCTGCCCTGTCAACGCACGGCCTCCCCCACGCAACAGCCCTGCTACAGCGCGCCAGGACGGATTTTTCGCGCCCGGATGCGTTTTGTTCCGCTTCCTCAGCAGGCAGGGGAACAGGCCCTGCCTCATGCGCAGCCTGCCCCTGCGCATGTCCCCCCGTGGCGACAAGCGCTGTTCAGGTACGGGGGCAGCGACCAGTTTCTGCCCAACGCCGGGGAACAAAAACCACCGGCTTCAGAACACACTCACAGGGAGCAGTCACATGCGGAAGCTCATGATTGCGGTCACGGCGGTGGCGGGGCTGACGATGGTCACCGGCTGCAAGCAGGATAACGTCCAGGAGCAGCGCGAGGACGTCGCCGAGGCCCGTCAGGAAGCGGCGCAGGAGACGGCGGAGGCCCGTCAGGACCTGGGGCAGGAGGTGGCGTCGGCGCGGGAAGACGCCAGCGAGGACGTCGCGGAGGCGCGCCAGGACGCGAACGACAAGATCGCCAGCGCCAACCAGGAGGTCCGCGAAGAGGAGAAGGACCTGGCGGAGGCCCGGGCCAACCGCAATGAGGACCTGGCCGAGGGCGGCTCCGGCATGGCCGGCACCGCCGCCGCCGCGACCACCGTCAACGGCCGCGTGCTGTCCACGTCCGGCGACACGCTGACGCTGGTGGACTCCAGCAGCAACAAGGAGCTGAAGATCAAGACCAACGACAAGACCGCCATGATGGACAACTCCAACCGCGCGGTGAAGCTGGACGACATCCAGGAAGGCTCGCAGGTGCGCGCCTCCTACGTGATGGACGGCAAGGACCTGGTCGCTCGCGACGTCACCCTGGTGGCGCCCGTGAAGAAGATGGACAAGTAATCCCCGCGCCTCACGCGCACCTGTCCTCCACGGACTGGGGAAATACTTGAAGGCGGCGGCTCCCACCCTCGCGGTGGGGGCCGTTTCCTTTTTAGTCGGGGAAACACCCGGTGGGGTCGGATGGGGATGTCTGACCCGGGTGGTAGGACGCGGGCGTGAGGACTTCCTCATGCCTTCCCACCCCGGGAAGGGCTTTTCCGAGTCAGGAGCGTCAGCCACGATGGCCACCCATCCCCCCGCGTATTCCGCGTCCCGGCCCTTCATCCTCTTCTCCACCGGGGCCACGTCCTATGAGCTGGTGCGCTACCTGGGGTCGCGCGCCGGAGGGGAGCTGCTGCTCGCCCGCCGGCACTACGCGCGCACGCCGGGCGGACTGGTGCTCATCAAGCGCCTGCGCGACGTGACGGATGACGTGGCGCGGGCGCGGCTGCGCGAGGAGGTGAAGCTGCTCATGCGGCTGTCCCACCCGGCCATCGCGCCGGTGTACCTGGTGCGGGTGCACGACGGGGCGCCCCACCTGGTGACGGAGTACGTGGACGGGCCGTGCCTGGAGACGCTGTCCAGCTTCGCGGCGCTGCGGCGGCGGCCCTTCTCGGAGGCGTTCGCCGCGTACGTGGGGGCGGAGGTGGCGGACGCGCTCCACCACGCCCATGCGCTGGAGGACGCGCGCGGCCTGCCCGTGGGGGTGGTGCACCGCGACGTCAGCCCCCGCTCCGTGCGCGTGGACGTGCACGGGCGGGCGCGGCTGTCGGACTTCGCGCTCGCGTGGTCGCGGTGCCCGGGCGCGTGGTGACGGAGCCGGGGCTCGTGCGCGGGGACGTGGCCTATGCCTCGCCGGAGGCGCTGGAGGGGCCAGCCGCTGGATGGCCGCGCGGACCTGTTCTCCCTGGGCATGGTGCTCCTGGAGCTGCTCACCGGCCTGCACCTGCTGGACCTGGAGGACGTGGAGCGCGCCGCGCAGCAGGCCCAGCCCCTGCCCGGGACGCGCGGGCTGTGCGCGGAGACGCCCAGCTGGCTCCCCGCGCCCCTGATGGCCGCGCGCATGGCGTGCCTGACGCCGACGCACGTGGAGCAGGCCACCCGGGACCTGTCGCCGGGCATGCGGGCGGTGCTCCAGCGGGCGCTCCAGCGCGACCGCGACCTGCGCTTCCAGACGGGCGCGGAGCTGCGGGACGCGCTCCGGGGCCTGCTGAGCGCTTCAGGACGGTCCTATGGCCCCGCTGAAGCGCTGCGCGAGGTGGCGGAGGTGCGCACCGACGCGCTCGTGGGTCCCCTGGGAGAGGCGGAGGCGGGGCTCCCGCTGGAGGACGACCTCTGGGACGGCTGCGACGACGACGGCGCGGACTGGACGTGAGCCCTCCTTCCGGACACCCCGGGGTGCTTGTCATCGCGGGAGGCCGTGGCGAAGACTGCTGGCATGGGTGACGTGAAGGAGCTGCACCGCCGCTGGTGCATCGCGGACGGGCACGCGGATTCGCTGATGTGGAACCGCGACCTGTGCGAGCGGTCGACGGAGGGGCACGTGGACTTCCCCCGCCTGCGCGAGGCGGGGGTGAAGCTGCAGTGCTTCACGCTGGTGACCCGGGGCTTCCCGTTCATTGGCGGCTTCCCGCTGTTCGCCGCGTGGCGCAAGTGGCCCCGCGAGGCGCGCGGCGGCGAGTGGTCCCGAGCGCTCTGGCAGATTGAAAGGCTGGACGCCTTCTGCGCCCGCTCCGGGGACACCGTGCGCGTCGCCACCACCGGGGCGGGGCTGGAGGACAACCTCGCGAACGGGCGGCTGTCGGCGGTGCTGGGCGTGGAGGGCGGCCACGCGATTGAAGGCCAGGTGGAGCGGCTCGCGGAGCTGCACCGGCGCGGCGTGCGCTTCATGGGGCTCACGCACCTGTCCAACAACGACCTGGGCGGGTCCTCCTTTCCCATGATGGGCAACCGGGGGCTGACGCCGCTGGGGCACCAGGTGATGGAGGAGATGGCCCGCCTGGGGCTGAGCGTGGACGTGGCGCACGCCTCCGAGCAGACGCTCACGGACCTCTTCGCGCACCCCACGGTGCGCTACTTCTGTTCGCACACCGGCGTGCGCGAGGCGGGCGGCGGCTGGCGCAACCTGTCCGACGCGGCGCTGCGCACCATCGCCCGGCGCGGCGGCGTGGTGGGCATCATCCTGGCGCCGGTGTACCTGGGCGGCGACACGTGGGACGACGTGGTCCGCCACGTGGAGCACGCGGTGGACGTGATGGGGGAGGAGGGGGTGGGCGTGGGCTCGGACTACGACGGCATGGTGGCGCTGCCCCGGGGCATGCGGGACGTGACGGACCTGCCCCGCCTCACGGAGGCGCTGCTCAAACGACACCCGGAGTCCTGGGTGGAACGTGTGATGGGTGGCAACTTCCGGCGTTACTTCCGCGAGACGCTAGGCGGCGGTTGACAGCGAAATACCTCTCGAAAAGAGTCCCCGGCACCCATGAACCGTCTCCCCCTCGCGCTCCTGTCCCTCGTCGGTCTCCTCCTCCTCTCCGGCTGTGGCGGGCCGGGCTCGGGCGACTCGTGTGACGGCGGCGACTACGTGTGCCAGGACGACGCGCAGGCGCTGGAGTGCCGCAACGGCACCTGGCGTCCGCTGGCGTGCCGGGGGCCGCTGGGGTGCCGCGAGCTGGCGGACAGCGTGCGGTGCGACACGTCCCTCAACCAGGAGAACGACGGGTGCGCCACGGACGCGGAGGGCAAGGGCGTGTGCAGCCCGGACAGCACCGCGCTCCTCACGTGCCAGCAGGGCGTGCTGGTGAAGACGGCGGCTTGCTCGTCGTGCGCCGTGCAGGACGGTCAGGCCGTCTGCCAGCCGTGACTTCAGCGCTCCGGTTCCCCGCTGGAGGAGGGCGGTGGCGAGCCGGGGGGCGGCGCGGGCAGGTAGCCGCCCGCGGCCATGCGCTTCGCGGACCGCTCGTACAGGGCCGGTGAGAGGCCCTGGACGCCGGTGCCGTCAATCCACCGGTTGTAGAAGTTGAACAGCGCGCAGACGGAGACCGCGTCGTAGACGGCCTCGTCCGTCCAGCCGGCCGCCTTCAGGCGCTCCACGTCCTCGCGGCGCACGTCTCCGGGCGCGTCGTTGAGTTGGTCCACGAAGGCGAACAGCGCCTTCTCGGCCTCCGGGATGGGGGCCGTCCTCACGTCGTCCAGCACCGCCTGGACGCGCTCCGTGCCGCCCAGCAGTTCCGCCGCGACCGCGGCGTGGGAGCCCGTTCAAAACACGCAGGCGTTGCGCCGCGACGTGTACGCGGCGATGAGCTCCCGCAGCCCGGCGGACAGCGGGGACGGGCCGCGCATCACCTCGTGGGTGAAGGCGGACAGCGCGTCCGTCATGCGCGGCTTGAACGCGAACAGGTGCCAGATGCCCGGCGGCGTCATGCCCCCGGCCCGGGCCATGGCGATCAGCTTCCCGTAGTGCCCGTCGGACGCGTGCGACTCGACGTCGGGCAGGTACATGGCTTCCGGGGCGGGGGACTTCCTCATCGCGCACTTCCCTGGCTTTGGACGGGGACGGCCATCAGGCCAGCGACGCGAGGAAGCTGTCCAGCACCGTGTTGAAGGCCTCCGGCTGTTCCTGGTTGGGCAGGTGCGCCGCGCCGGGGATGACCTCCAGCCGCGCGCCCTGCACCAGGTCCGCCATCTGCTTCGCCTTCGCCAGGGGCGTCACGGCGTCGTGCTCGCCCACCACGACGAGCGCGGGCCCCGCGTAGCGCGCGAGCAGGTCCTTGCTGTCCAGCCGCAGCCCCATGCCCCGCTGTGCGGCGGCGATGGACTCCGGCGACGCGGCCAGTCCCAGCGTCGTCACCTCGCGGCCCACGGGGGACTCCGGCCCCGCGTGGACCAGCTTGGGGACCAGCCCCTGGACGACGGACGCGGTGCCTTCCTTCAGCGCCTGCTGGGCGGTGGCCTCGCGCTTGTCCCGCCCGGCGGCGTCGTCCGCGGTGCACTGCGTGTCCGCCAGCACCAGCCCGCGCACCCGGCCCGGGTCCTCGCGCAGGAGCGCCAGGGCCGCGTAGCCACCCATGGACACGCCGCCCACCACCGCCGCGTCGATGTTCAGCGCGTCCAGCAGCGCGAGCGCGTCCTGCGCCAGCATCCGCATCTCCGTGGGGCCTTCGCCCCGCCGGCTCTGCCCGAAGCCGCGCAGGTCCGGCACGAGGAAGCGGTAGCGCCCGGACAGCGCGGCCACCTGCCGGTCGAACGCGGAGCCATCCAGCGGGAAGGCGTGCAGGAGCAGCACCGGCAGCCCCTGGCCCACGTCCCGGTAGTGCAGCGGAATCCCATTCACGGCGACCGTCAGCATGCGTCCTCCCCCCGGACCCCCGAGGCCGTCCGGGTGCGGCGTCAGATCCACTTCTTGTACTTGAACCAGCCCACCAGCCCCACGGGGAAGCCCACCATGGTCACCCACATGGCGGCGTACCAGCCCGGGTGCGTCAACTGTTCGAAGTTCTGCCCGAAGAACCCCACGATGAAGGACAGGGGCAGGAAGAGGGTGGCGAAGATGGTGAGCTGCTTGCTGATGTCGTTGGTGCGGTTGGCCACCATGGACAGGTAGCCGTCCATCACGTTGCCCACCACGTCGCGGCTGGAGTCGATCTGCTCGTACAGCCGGACGAGGTGGTCGTAGACGTCGCGGAAGTACAGCGTCGTCTTCTCCTGAATCTGCGGGATGCCCCGGCGCGACAGCATGCCCACCACGTCCCGCTGCGGGGACAGCACGCGGCGCAGCGTCACCAGCGCGCGCTTGAGCTGGAAGATGCGCTGGAGTTGCTCCGGCTCCGGCTGGGCGAAGATGGCGTCCTCCAGGTCGTCCAGCCGGTCGCTGAAGTCGTCCATGATGGGGAACTGCGCGTCCACGAGCGCGTCCGTGAGCATGTAGAGGATGACGTCCACGCCCCGGCCCAGCGTGCCGGCGGGGTCGTCCCGCACGCGCCGCACGACGGCCTCATGGCTGGGCAGCTTCAGCGCGTGCACGCTGATGAGCCAGTCCTGCGCGAGGAAGAAGTGCTGCTCGTGCAGCGTGAGCTCCGTGACGTCCGACCCGCAGCTGAAGCCCTGCATCACGATGAACTGGTGGTGCGGGTACTCCTCCAGCTTGGGCCGCTGGTCCAGGTGCAGGCAGTCCTCCACCGCCAGGCGGTGCAGCTGGAAGCGCTCGGCCAGCCGGCCCATCACCTCCGCGTTCGGCTCCAGGACGTCGATCCACTTGGGCCCCGGCCGGTCGAGCAGCTCCTCACCCCCCGAGACAGCCCTGCCGTCCTCCCAGAGACAGACCTGGATCATTTTCGTGGACTCCCCGGCCCACCTGTCGGGCCTGGGACGCTTGCTAGAACTCCCCGGACGCGATGTCGAGCGGTAGAGTGGGGGCAACGTGTCCGCTGCCGCCGAGAATCCCCCGCCGGCCTCCCTGACCCCGAGGCTCGAACAAATCCTCCAGTCGCTGCCCGACCGCGCCTTCGCGGCCCGGCTGCGCGCGGTGTATCTCGCCGCGGCCCAGGCCATCTCCCGGCTGAGCGACCTGGACCTGGTGAAGTACGAGACGCCCGTCGTCGACGCCAGCCCCGACCTGTCGCTCTGGGAGGAGATGGCGCCCGTCATCCGCGACACGGTGATGGACGTCAACGCGCTGCTCAACGTCATCCGGGAGCAGTTCCCCGGCGCGCCCCAGGCGTCCGCGTCCAGCAAGGGCCCCGGGGACGTGCCCGGCATGCTCCAGGAGGGCATGGCGAGGCTGGCCCAGAGCATCACCCAGCTGGGCGAGGCCATGCGCAACCCGTCCGTGGTGAGCGACCGCTGGCAGCTGCTGGCGGAGATCCAGCGCTTCCGGTCCGAATACCGCGAACAGATGAGCCAGCTCGTCTTCGAGTCCGCGAGCACCTTCGGCGAGGTGTCGCGCGCCCAGGTGGTGCCCGGCTACGAGGCGGAGGTGAAGGCGGCCGTCACCGTGCGCGCCATCACGTCCGACCTGTCGCGCATCGTCGCGGCGCGGCTCAACAAGGTGCGTGACGCGAAGCCGGAGGAGGTGCTGTGGAACGCGCAGCAGCTCCAGACGGAGCTGGACGCCTTCGGCCGCACCGCCGCGTACCGGAACCTGCGCGCGCAGGACAAGCGCCACATCGTCGAGGCCCGCGCGGAGATTGGCGCGCTCGCGCTCGAGTCCGCCCCGGAGCAGGCGCGGCTGCTGGCGGTGACGGAAGGGCTGGACGCGCTGGTGCGGAGCCTGTCCGCGGTGAACCAGCGCCAACTGCTCGTCCTCCACGACCGCGAGGTGTGGGCCGCGTGCGGCGTGCGCCTGGAGCGCGCGCTGTCCCAGTCGAAGAAGGACCCCGTCGCGTCCGCCAAGGCGCTGGCGGAGGCCGCGGCCAGCGCGCAGTCGCTCTATGGCCGGGACGCGACCATGGACGCGTTCCTGCGCAAGGCGCGCAAGCTGAAGCTCGCCACGCTCACGGGCCCGGAGCTGCTCTCCACCATCGAGTCCTTCCAGGCCCAGCTCGCGCAACTGGACGTGATGTGACGGCCGTCAGGGCGAAGGTCGCGGAGCCGCGCCCCCTGCGGCAGGCGGACCTGTCCGGCGTGCAGGGCGTCTTCACCGACGTGGACGGCACGCTGACGACGGGCCACAAGCTGCGCAGCCAGACGGTGCGCGCCCTGGAGCAGCTGTCCGCGTCCGGCCTGCGCGTGGTGCTGGTGAGCGGCCGGCCGGCGGGGTGGGGCGAGGCGTGGGCCCGGCAGCTCCCCGTGGACGGCGTCATCGTGGAGAACGGCGGGCTGTTCTTCCTCAAGGACGCCAGGGGGAAGCTGCGCAAGGTGTACCTGGAGCCGCCGGCCCGGCGCGTGGCGAACCGCCAGCGCCTGGAGAAGGAGGTCCAGCGCGTGCTCGCCCAGGTGCCCGGCGCGCGCCTGTCCGTGGACAGCCGCTACACGGAAGTGGACCTCGCCGTGGACTACAACGAGGAGGCCCGGCTGGGCGACGCGGGCGCGTCCCGCATCGAGTCGCTGCTGCGGGCGCGGGGCGTGACGGCGGTGCGTTCGTCCGTCCACGTCAACTGCTGGCTGGGCCGCTTCGACAAGCTCTCCGCGTCGCGGCGTTTCGCCAGGGTGGCGTGGGGCGAGAAGCTGGAGCCCGCGGACGGCCGGTACGTCTACGCGGGGGATTCTTTCAACGACGCTCCGATGTTCCAGGCGTTCAAGCTGGGCGTGGGCGTGGCCAACGTGCGCGCGGTGCTGGACCGCATTGAAGCGCCGCCGGCCTTCATCACCCGGGCGCCCGAGGGGCGGGGCTTCGAGGAGCTGGCGCGTGCCCTCCTCGCCCGCCGCCGGACGGTCCGCAGTCGAGGAGTTTCAACGTGAATGTCGTGAAGCTGGAGCTGGCCCGGGGCCTGGGGCGTCACCTGCGCGCGGGGCACCCGTGGGTGTTCCGCAAGGCCCTGGAGCACCTGCCGCGCATCCCCGCCGGCAGCGTGGTGGACCTGACGGAGAACGGGAAGTTCGTCGCGCGCGGGTACTACGACCCGCACTCGGCCATCGCGGTGCGCGTGCTCACGCGCGACTCGCGCGAGACGGTGGACGCGCGCTTCATCACCCAGCGCGTGCAGCGCGCCCTGGCCGCGCGCACGGCGCTCATCGACCTGAAGGACACGGACAGCTACCGCCTCATCCACGGCGAGGGCGACGGCCTGCCCGGCGTGGTGGTGGACCTGTACGCGGGCTGGGCGGTGATGAAGCTGTACTCCGCGGGCCTCACCCCCTACCGCCCCCTCATCGTGGAGGCGCTGAAGGCGGGCGTCCCGGGCCTCAAGGGCATCCTCGGCCGTGACGAGGTGGGGCGCGACGACGTGGAGGAGGACGACGGGCGCGGCAGCGGGAAGATGCTGTGGGGCGAGGAGGCCCCGGAGCTCATCCCCATCCGCGAGCGCGGCGCCATCTTCCTGGTGGACGCGTGGAAGGGGCAGAAGACGGGGTTCTTCCTGGATCAGCGGGAGAACCGCCACCTCATCCGCCGGCTGGGGCAGGGGAGGGACGTGCTCAACTGCTTCAGCTTCAGCGGCGGCTTCTCCGTGAACGCGGCGCTGGGCGGCGCCAACAGCGTCTTCTCCGTGGATCAGGACCCGGAGGCCATCGCCCTGGCGCGGGAGAACTTCACCCGCAACGGGCTGCCGGCGGCGAAGCACGACTTCCTGGCGGCGGACGTGTTCGCGCTCATCCAGTCGTTCAAGGAGGAGGGGCGCACGTTCGACCTCATCATCCTGGACCCGCCCGCGTTCGCGAAGAGCCAGCGCGCGGTGGAGGCGGCCGTGGACGGCTACGCGTCGCTCAACCGGCAGGCCCTGGCGCTCTTGCGTCCCGGCGGCCTGCTGGCCACCGCGTCGTGCTCCGCGCGCGTGACGGGGGACATGTTCATGGGCGCCGTGCGCGAGGCGGGCTTCAAGGCCGGCGTGGACCTGGCGCTGGTGGAGGAGCGCTACCAGCCGCCGGACCACCCCGTGCGCCTGCAGTTCCCGGAAGGGAAGTACCTCAAGTTCTACGTGATGCAGTCGGTGTAGCGGACCGCCCGGACCCGGGGCGCGCCTGTCATGAGGCGCGCCTCCAGGAGGCACGGGAGCCGCTCAGGTGCCGAAGACCTTGTGGGCCACGCGGTCCAGCACGTCCTTGCCCCAGACGACGCTGGCCTTGCCCAGCCGGTCCAGGTCGCGGGTGAACTCGCGGCCGTCCGGCACGACTTCGTAGGTGCGGGTCAGGAAGAGGCTGCCGCTGCCGGGCTCGAAGTCGACGTTGCCGCCGCCGGTGTCCGTGCCCTCCTCCTGCTGCTGCTGGAAGCCCTCGATGATGCCGGGCTTGGGCGGCTCACGGAACCGGTAGATGAGCGCGCTGCACTTGAGCGCGGGCGGGGACTCGACGTGCTCGAAGGCGTACTGGCCCTCGCCGTTGAGCATGCCGCCCAGTCCCTGTTCGTTGAGGCCTTCGCTGACGCCGGCGCCCTGGGACTGGAGGTACCACTTCACCAGTTGCCGGGCCGCGTCGCGCGTCATCGGTCCGCCCGCGGGCGGCGCCGGACGCGCCATGCCCATGGTGGACAGGAGCCACTGCAGCTTGCTGGTAAAGGAGCTGATCACTTCGCGGGGATGACGCGGTCCGCGACGCGGTTGAACACCTCGTCGCCCCACACGAGGCTGGCTTCCACGAGCCGGTCGACGTCTTCCTTGAACTGCTGCTCCGACGGCACCACGCCGTACGTGCGGCTCAGGAAGAGGGACTTGTTCTCGGTCTCGTAGTCCACCTTGCCGCCGCCGGCGTCCGTGCCCTTCTTCTCTTCGTCACGGAAGCCGTCGATGACGCCCGGCCGGGGCGCGTCGCGGAAGCGGTAGATGAGGGCGCTGCACTTCAGCGCCCCCGTGTCCTTCACATGCTCGAAGTAGACCTGTGCGTCGCCAAGCGCGGCGCCGCCAAATCCCTTCGCGTTCAGCCCGGAGGCCTGCGCATCGCCTCCGTGGGCCCGGATGAATGACTGCACCAGTCGCTGGGCTTCTTCGAGCGTCATACGTGCAGTCATACCAGCCCCGATTCCGGATGAGAACTAGCCGGCGCGGGCCTGGTCGAACGGGACGCGCTGGTTGAGGTACGTGTCGTTGATGTTGTGCGCGCCGGAGAAGATGCTCTTCTCGGAGAAGTAGCGGATCTTCGCGTCCTTGCCCGCGTGCTTGAGCAGGTCCAGGGGGCCCTTGCCGCTGGTGCCCAGACCGAAGAGGCCCGGCACGGGGTCCTTGTCGTTGACGTAGTGGACGTACTTGGGGCCGTCCGGGTAGGTCGCCGCCGCGGCGCCGAAGGTCTCCACGGAGACCTTGCCCAGCTTCTCCTGCACCTGCGCGGGGGACATCCCGTCTTCGATGCGCAGCCGCTTGGCCACGTCGTTCAGCGCGCGGCTGGTGATGAGGCCACCCTGGCTGTGCGCCATCAGGTGCACGTCACGGCCGGCCTTCAGCTCGTTGTAGAGCGAGTCCGCCAGCGTATCCACGGCCGGGTTCTTGCCCTTGTCCAGCTTGTCCGTGACGCACTGGCCCAGGTCCTTGAAGAAGCCCTCGGTGGAGTTGTGGATGCCGATGGTCTTCTGGCCCGTCTTGTCCGCGATGGCCTGCATCGTGGTCTCCTGGCCCGCCTTGTCCGTCATCATCCCGTTCACGTAGATGATGGTGCCGGGGTGCTTCACGCCGCCCGCGGGCTCGTAGGCCGGGATCTGGCTCAGCGGGGTGCTCGCGTCGAACGCCTGGCCGCCCTTGCCCATGATCTTGCCGTCATAGGCCTTGTCCTTCGCGCCCGCCGGGGCGGTGAACACGGCCGCGGGGGCCGCGGTGCGCACCGCGCTGTTCGTCGCGCGCGCGTCGAAGCCGTCCTTCACCGTGTTGGCCGGCTTCGCCGTGACCGGGGTGGCCGGCCTGGCCACGGGGGCAGGGGTGGTCGTCCCCGTCGTCGTGGTGCGCGCGATGTTGTTGTTGGAGGTGCGCCCGATGGTTCCCATGGCTTGAGGCTCCTGCGGTTTGCGGATTTTTGAAGGGGGAAGGGAAGGCTTGCTGCGTTGATCCATTCTCACCCGAAGCGCCGAAAAGTTGCGAGCAGGTGACGGAATGTGTGCAACGCGCTGCGTTGCAGGCATCTGGCCGGGGTGGGACGGGAGGGGGCGGTTAAGGTGGGGGCATGGTCCAGAAAGGTCAGTTCCTGGAGCGCTCCACGCTCATCCCCGTGGGCCCGGACGGCGCGGTGATGGAGGGCA
Organism: Corallococcus sp. 4LFB; assembly: GCF_046520365.1. Lineage (NCBI taxonomy): Bacteria > Pseudomonadati > Myxococcota > Myxococcia > Myxococcales > Myxococcaceae > Corallococcus > Corallococcus sp. 4LFB. Next base: position 13,166 of record NZ_JBKGHJ010000056.1, on the reverse strand, counting down.
CGGTGCACCGGGGCCAGAAGTCGCCGCCGCTGCTCATCCTGCCGCCCCGGCCGGAGGAGGGGGGCGGGATGGATCACGTCGTGGCGGCGGAGGTGGCCTTCGCGGTGGCGCGGGCGGGCTTCCCCACCCTGCGCTTCAATCACCGGGGCGTGGGGGCCAGCCAGGGCGTCCGGGGCACCGGCGGGGCGCTGGTGGAGGACGCGGAGGCCGCGATGCGGGTGGCGCTGGAGAACGCGGGCACGTCCTCGCTCGCGGTGGCGTCGCTGCACGGCGGGGCCCGGGTGGCGCTGGCGCTCCAGGAGCGGCACCCGGCGGTGGGCGGACTGTGTCTGGTGGCGCCGGACGTGGACCCGCTGTCGCTCGTGAGACTTTCGTGTCCGCTGCTGGTGATTGTCGGGCGGAGGACACCGGGTGCCCGGGCGGCGCTGGCCGCCGCTGTCGCCGAGGCCGGGGGCGATTTAGAGGTCATCGACGATGCCGGGGCGACCTTCCATCGCAACCTTCCCCAGGTGGCCGGGCGGCGGCGGCGTGGCTCCAGCGGCTGGCGGGCGGGTAGGGCGGGGGCGTGCAAACCGTTGGACTTCTTCACGTTTCTTCATCCCCGGCGCCTTGCACGGCCGGCCGGGGGGCGGACAGACTGAAGAGGCAGACCCAATCGTCCCGCCGTGCGTTCGTAGTGGGTCTTCGAGGCGTCTTCGTTCAAGGAGTGTCCCGATGCGGATGAGGCGATGGAACGTGGTTCTCGCGGCGCTGGCCCTGTCGGCCTCGGCGTGTGCTTCCGCGTCGCGGGAGCCGGAGGCCCCGGCCGGGCAGGACCTGGCGGCCGCGGAGGCGGAGGTGGCCCAGGCGGTGGCGCAGGGCTCGGATGACGTGGTGTCCGGCGCCATCGTGGTGGACTTCAAGGACGGCACCACGAAGGAACAGTTCGACGCCTGGGAGCAGGCGTGGGGCGTGGACCTGGAGTTCAACTCCCTGGAGGGCCCCGAGACGGGCGTCACGCTGGCGGTGGGCGTGGACGACGTGGAGGACGTGCTCCAGCGCATCCGCCAGAACCCGGCGGTGGAGTCCGCCGAGCCGCTGATGCAGCTTCGCACCAGCTACACGCCGAACGACCCCCGGTACGAAGCCCAGTGGAACCTCCGGATGATCGACATGCCGAAGGCCTGGGACGGCAACCGGGGCAAGGGCGTGGTGGTGGCGGTCATCGACACGGGCATCGCCTACGAGGACCACGACGACTTCAAGCAGGTGCCGGACCTGAAGGGCGTGTCGTTCGTGAAGGGCTATGACTTCGTCAACGACGACGAGCACGCCAACGACGACCACGGCCACGGCACGCACGTGGCGGGCACCATCGCGCAGGCCACCAACAACGGCGAGGGCGTGGCGGGCGTGGCGTTCGACGCGACGTTGATGCCCCTCAAGGTGCTGAACCACTTCGGCAGCGGCACCTCCGCGGACATCGCGGACGCCATCCGCTTCGCGGCGGACCACGACGCGAAGGTCATCAACATGTCGCTGGGCGGGGGCCTGTACTCGCAGGTCATGGCCAGCGCGGTGGACTACGCGCGCAAGAAGGGCGTCACCGTGGTGGCCGCGGCGGGCAACACCGGGCGCGGCCGGGTGGAGTTCCCCGCGGCGTACCCGGGCGCGGTGGCGGTGAGCGCGGTGGGCCCGTCCGGCACGCGCGCGCCGTACTCATCCTACGGCAGGGAGCTGGACATCGCGGCGCCCGGGGGTGACAAGCGCCAGGGCGACTCCGGCGGCATCCTGCAGAACACCATCGACCCGCGCGACCCGTCGCGCTCCATCTACGCCTGGTACCAGGGCACCAGCATGGCCGCCCCGCACGTGGCCGCCGTCGCCGCCATGCTCTACGGCGCGGGCGCCACCACGCCGGACGAGGTGGAGCAGGCGCTCTACGCCGGCGCGAAGGCGACGGAGAACCAGGCCTGGTCGGAGGAGTACGGCCACGGCGTCCTCAACGCCAGCGCGTCGCTGCAGGCCTTCAACAAGGGCGCCGCTCCCCGGTGGCAGCCGCTGGCCTGGGCCGCGGCGCTGCTCGCGCTGGTGCTGCTCACGCTGCGCGGCCGCGAGCGTCCGGGCTACCTCAACGTGTTCTTCCGCCCGGCGTTCCTCGTGCCGCTGGTCCTCTCCACGGTGGGCTTCTTCTTCCTGCGCACGTGGTTCGCGGGCGCGGCGGGCGCGGCCCAGGACGTGGTGAGCGTGGCGTCGCTGCCATCCCGGACTGGCAGCGCATCATCTTCGGCCGCGGCACGGTGAACCCGCTGTTCTACAGCGCGCTCATCCCCCTGGTGCTGTCGCTGCCGGCCATCGCGTGGCGGGGCTTCCGGCCGGCGGTGGGCGGCCTGGCGTTGGGCTTCGCGGGCTTCCTGGCCTACGCGGCGTGGGTGGGCGCTCCGGCGCTGGCGTGGATGCCCTTCACCTTCCTGGCGAAGCCGTGGCTGGGCTTCAACACGGTGGTGTGCCTCGTCATCGCTCGCGCGATGCTCAAGCGGGAGGACGCATGAAGCTCTCCGGCACGGTGCGGTACCAGGACCTGGAGGGCGGCGTGTGGGTCCTGAAGGCCGACGACGGCCGGACGTACCAGCTGGCGGGCGGCGACCGGAAGATCAAGAAGGACGGTCAGCGCATCTCCGCCGAGGGCGACCTCCAGCGCGACGCCGTCACCGCCGCCATGGTGGGGCCGGTGTTCCACGTCACCTCGTACACGGCGGACTGAAGGGCGCCCGGGGTGAGCGCCCCTCGGGGGCCTCACCCCGCGAGGGCCCGCCGCGCCGACGGCCGCTCCGTCACGGCCTTCTGGAGGTGGCGGGCCAGGCGGGAGATGCCCACGTCGATCTGCTCCGGCGTGAGGTAGCTGCACGACAGCCGCAGCTCGTGCTCGCCGCCTTCGCCCAGGTAGAAGTAGCGCATGGGCGTCCAGAGCACCTGGAAGTCGCGCGCGGATTCCTCCAGCAGCGCCTCGTCCGCTTCGATGGGGAGCTTCATGACGAGGAAGAAGCCCCCGTCCGGCACGTTCCACGTCACGTCGCGCGCCCAGGCCTCGCTCCGGGGGAAGTAGCGCTCCAGCGCCTGGAGCGTCGCGTCCATGTTGTCCTTGTAGAAGCGGATGGCCGCCTGGTTCGCCTCCAGGAGCCCGCCGTCGTTGAGCACCAGCATGCCGCCCACGATGGCCTGGCACAGCGACGACGTGTTCACGGTCAGCAGGCTCTTGATCTTGGAGAACGCGTCCGCGAGCAGCTGCGTCTTGCCGTCCTGGCCCGTGACGCGTTGATCCACCACGGCGTAGCCCAGGCGCAGGCCGGGGAACGCGGACTTGGAGAACGAGCCCAGGTAGATGACCTGCTGGTGCTCATCCATCGACTTGAGGGTGGGCTTGCGCGAGCCCTCGCGCGAGAAGAAGCCGTAGGGGTTGTCCTCCAGGATGAGGAACTGCTCGCGCGCGGCGAGCTCCAGCAGGCGCTGGCGTGACGCCTCCGGGAGGCTGCGGCCGGACGGGTTGGCGAAGTCCGCCACGAGGTAGAGCGCGCGGGGCCGCTTGCCCTCCGCGCGCAGCGCCAGGACCTTCGCCTCGAGCGCGTCCAGGTCCAGCCCGTCCTCGCGCTCCGGCACCGGGGCCACCGTGATGTCCAGCAGCCGCGCCGCGCCGGTGATGCCGATGTAGCAGGGCAGGCCCACCAGCAGCACGTCCTCCGGCTGGGAGAACAGCGCGCGCAGGGAGAGGAACATGCCCTCCTGGCAACCGACGGTGACGACGATGGACTCCGGCGCCACGCGGATGCCCTCGTCCTTCTCCAGCATCCGCGCGAGCAGCTCTCCGATGTGGCCGTTGGTCCGGCCGTACTGGAACAGGAGGCTGGTGACCTTCGCCTCGCTGAGGCCCCGCTCCTCGCGCAGGTAGCGCTGGTAGGCGTCCAGGTACGTGGCGATCTGCCGGGCGTCGTAGAACTTCTCGTTCGGCCTGCCGGGCGCGAAGGAGATCGCCGCCGGGAAGCGGATCGCGATCTCGTTCAGGAAGTTCATCACGTCCAGGAGCGGATCGGCCAGCGAAGCGTGCAGATGGTCGGGGGTGAGCATGGCGGGCGGGGACGATAGAAGGCCCTGGCCCACCAGTGCCAGGGCCCCCCGGGAATCGCCGTCCTTCGCCCCTCAGCGGCGGGGCTTGCCCTTGCCGGGGCCATGTGCCTCCGACTGCCGGAGCCGCTCCTCCTCGTAGGCCTCCATGGGCACGTCGCCCCGGCGCGCGGCGGCGCGAAGCTGTCGCAGGGCCTTGCGCTCGGCCTGGAGCGCCGGAGCCGCGTCCTTGCCCAGCGGCTCCACCGGGTGCTGGACGTCGTAGACGCTCAGCGACACGCCGCGCCCATCCAGCAGCCCCAGGGCCACCAGGGACAGCGTGGCCACCGTCACCCAGGGCAGCAGCTGCACGGCGAAGAGGGGCACGGGCTTCGTGGCGCGCACCGCGGCGTCATCGGGCAGGGTTCCGCGTCCCCAGACCGAGGGGAAGTGCCGGGACGCGGCGCGCAGGCCCAGCAGCGCCGTCCACCCCACGAGCGCCAGCCCCAGCACGGCGCGCCAGTCCGTCACGTCGTCCGCCGCCCCGTCCTTCGCGAGCCCCGAGTGCGTGGCGACGAGGAACAGCACCGACGACACGATGTTGTTGGCCGCGTGCGCCGCGATGCCCGGCCACAGCGAGCCGGTGCGCAGGAAGAGCCAGCCGAACAGCAGCCCCAGCTCCGCCCGCGCGAGGAAGCCCACCGGATCCAGGTGGAACGCGCTGAACACCACCGACGTGATGATCAACGCCCGCCACGGCGAGGCCGGAGCGGGCGGCGTCAGGGCCCGCTGGAAGAGGCCGCGGAAGAAGATCTCCTCGCACAGCGGCGCGGCCACGGACACGCCGCCCAGCAGCAGCGCCAGCTCCACCGGCGTCTGGCCCTCGAAGAGGCGCGAGGCGTCGAACAGCTCGCGCAGCCACGCGGGGGCCACCCGCTGCGCGAGGAACTGCACGGGCACCACCACGGCGAAGAAGTTGGCCACGCCCAGCAGGAAGCCGAACAGCGCGGCAGGGCCCAGGAAGGGCGTGAGGCCCACGTACGCGGCGGGCCGGTACCCCGAGCGGCGCAGCATGATCCACGCGAGGCCCAGGAAGAGGAACACCTCCGTGAACCACACGCCGAAGGCGGGGTTGAGCAGCTGCGTCAGCGCCCCCAGCGTCACGAAGAGGCCGAAGGCCAGGGCCGCGGCGAGCACGGGGTGGGGCGGCGACAGCGGCGCGGGGGCCTCCGCCGGCCGCGGGTCGCTGGAAGGGGAGGCTTCGTCCACCGTGTCGTCTCCTGCCCCCCTGTCCGCCAGGCGGAAGAGGGGTGGGGTGCCGCGTTCGCTTCGAGGCGCTGGGGGCCGCGCTGCTTTCAGGCCCGGTGGAGATAGCCGCGGATCTGCTCCGCGAGCGGGTTCTTCCGGGGCAGCTCCGCCGCCGCGGCCGGGTCGCCCAGCCGCAGCTTCTTGTCCTCTTCCACGAGGATGCGCTGATCCAACAGGTACTCCACCGCGTTCTCCAGCGTCGTCTTCGCCAGCGACTCGGCGGCGGTGATGCGGCCGGCGTTGTACTCGCCGCGCCCCGTCTCCAGCGCCAGCTTGACGAACGTCTTGCGGTCGGTGGCCACGCCCGCGGCCACGTCCGGCAACGTCATGGCGGCCAGCAAGTAGGCCTCCAGGAAGTCGCGCAGCAGGTCCGCGAGGAACTCCAGGTCCGGCTGCGCGTGGGCCTCCGGCGCGCGCGTGAGCGTGTCGCCCTCCTGGATGACCAGGCCCATGCGCACGAGCCGGTCCAGGCACTCGGCGAAGATGGTGTCGAACGACGCGCCCACCCGGTAGATGAACTCCACCTTGAAGAGGCGCGACAGGAACAGCGCGCGGGCCTTCACGGTGTCGTACGGCGCGGGCGTGCCCGCGAGCAGCGCGTTGGCCACCAGGCTGCGGGCGGCCACCAGGTTCATCAGCGTGTTCTTGTAGAAGGACATCTCCGGGCGGCGCGCGTCCTCCACCTGGTAGCTGACCTCGCCGCGCGCCTCCTGCGTGCGCACCATCTCGTCGGAGATGAACTCGCGCATCGCGTCCTGGATGGGGCCCAGCGTCTCCGGGTTGCTGGGCGCGTTGGCCAGCTCGTGCGACAGCCGCGCGCCGTCCTCGAAGGCGATGCGGCGCAAGAGGCTGATCCGGTCCGTGAGCTCCCGCTGGGTGAGGCCGCGCCGGCGGTGGGCCAGCAGCGACGCGCTCACCAGCGCGTGCGGCGTGACGGTGGACACCTTGCTGATGCCGTACATCACGCGGTTGCCCAGTGCGCGCACCAGGCCCTTCTTCTGCTCGTCCGTCACCGGCTCCTGCGGCGACAGGCCGCGCGCCTTCATGAACTCCACCAGCGACAGCGGCTCGTCGAAGGTGAGGTGGATGCGGCCGTAGCGCGCCGCCAGCACCTTGGGCGTGCTCAAGAGGGCCTTCAGGTCCTCCGGCTTCTTCTCCCCTCCGGCCAGCTCCTTGGAGTAGCTGCCGGACTCCACCACCTTCTCGTAGTCGATGGAGACGGGCACGAAGTAGAGGTCGTTGCGCGCGCCGTCCAGCACCGCCTCCACCTGCCACGTGAGCATGCCCAGCTTGGGCGTGAGCAGCTTGCCCGTGCGCGAGCGTCCGCCCTCGGGGAAGAACTCCTGGTGGATGCCGTCGTGCACCAGCTTCTTGATGTACGCCTTGAAGGACGCGGCGTAGACCTTGTCGCCCTTGAACGACCGGCGCAGGAAGAACGCGCCGCAGCGGCGGAACAGCGGGCCCAGCGGCCAGAAGGACAGGTTCGCGCCCGCGGCGACCAGCGGCGCGGTGTAGCCCCGGTTCCAGAGCACCCAGCTCATCACCAGGTAGTCCACGTGGCTCTTGTGGCTGGGGCAGAGCACCACCGGCGCCTTGCCCGCGGCCTTGAGCGCGCGGTGCAGGCCCGCCTCGTCCACGCCGATGCCGTCGTAGATGCGGTTGAACACCCACTCCAGCATCGGCGCGATGAGCGCCAGCACGGACGGGTTGGGCCTGGCCGCGATGGCCTCCAGGTTGCGCTTCGCCTCGCGCTGCACGCTCGCGGGCTTGCGGCCCGTGGCGGCGGCGTGCTCGTCCAGCACCTTGCGCAGCTGCCGGTCGCGCAGCGTCTCCTCGATGAGCCGGTCCGTCGGCTTCTGCGGCGGGCCGAACACCGCGCGCGTCTCACGCGCCAGGTACACGTGCAGCGTGCTGCGCACCTTGCGCGCCAGCACCTCGTCGCTGACGCCCGGGTTCTCCTCGATGAAGCGGCGCAGGTCGATGGGCTCTCCCACGCGGAACTGCGCGCGCTTGTAGTTGCGGAAGAAGGCCACCATGGAGTGCACGAAGCCCGGCGCCTCGGGGCTTCCGAACACCACGTCGCGCCAGCCCGGCTTGAGCTTCGCGGCGCGCTTCTCCCAGACGAACAGCTCCGGCACCAGGAACACCGGCCGCTCGGAGCCGCGCGCCAGCCGGACCAGCTCGGGGAAGGGGTCCTCGCGCGTCTCCTTGCCAGAGGCGTGCAGGAGCGCCGTGCGGCGCAGGAACACCAGGCCGCTGCCGCCCTGCTCGCGGGCGTAGCGGAAGCGCTCCTCCACCGCGCCGTCCTGCGCCGTCTGGCGCCAGGGCTTGGTGAACCACGGACGCAGGTTCACCACCGCGCGGATGGGCGGCATGGCCCGGCGGACCATGGCCCACGCGAGGTAGAGGAAGTTGATCCACGCCGTGGTGCGCATGACGTGCACCACGAAGCCCCGGGCGCTGAGCGCGCGCAGCTCGTTCTCGGCCTCGGGGGGGAAGTGCACCCCGTCGAAGTACCGTGCCCCGAGCACCCGGGACATGGGACCGAATTCCTCCTTCAAGGCCTCTCCTTGCGTCGCGGTCTGCACCAGCGCGGTGTCCATCGCAGCCCCCCAGGCTACATGTTTTCCGGCGTCGGGATGCCCAGCAAGGTGAGCCCCGCCGCCAGCGTGATGCGCGTCGCGTCCGTGAGCGCCAGCCGGGCCGCGCGCATCGCGTCATTCCCCTCCACGAGGATGCGCTTGTCGCGGTCCTTGTTGCCGGCCGTGTAGTAGCGGCTGTACGCCGCCGCCACGTCCAGGAGCAGCCGCGCCACCAGGCTGGGCTCGTACTGCTCCGCCGCCGCCTTCACCGTGTCCGGCAGCCGCATCAGCTCGCGCACCAGGGCCTGCTCCTCCGGGAGCGTGAGCAGCGCCGGGTCATACGCCGTGGGCACGCCGCCGCCCTTGCGCAGCACGTTCGCGCTCCGGGCGTGCGCGTACTGGAGATAGGGCCCCGTGTGCCCCTCCAGGCTCGTCACCTCGTCCCAGTCGAACGTGTAGTCGCTGGCGCGGTTGTGCTTCAGGTCGCCGAAGACGATGGCGCCCAGGCCGATCTGCTCCGACAGCGCGTCCGCGTCCGCCGTCTCCAGGTTGCCCTGCGCGACGTTCTCCTTCACGCGCTGGAGCACGCGCTCCTTCGCCTCGTCCAGCACCTGATCCAGCTCCACCACCTGGCCCTTGCGCGTGCTCATGCCGTGGATGCGGCCGAACGGCACGTGCACGCACTTGTCCGCCCACGGCTGCCCCATCTCCTTCAGGGTGCGGAACACCTGGCGGAAGTGCAGCGCCTGGTCCTGCGCGACGACGTAGAGCGACTTGTCGAAGTTGAAGCGCGCGTAGCGGTCCTCGGCGGCGGCCAGGTCGCGCGTGGCGTAGAGCGTGCTGCCGTCGTTCTTCTTGAGGAGCACGGGCGGCTCGCCGTCCGCGTAGGGCATGTCCACGATGATGGCGCCCTGGGACTCCTTCGTGCCGGGCTTCTTCGCGATCTGCTCGATGACCGCGTCCATCTTGCCCTGGTAGCGGCTCTCGCCCTCGATGTGCTCGAAGTCGATGCCCATGCGCGCGTAGACGCGCTTGAAGCCCTTGAGGCTCGTCTCCCGGAACTGGTTCCAGAGCTTCATCGCCTCCGGCTCGCCCGCCTCCATGCGGCGGAAGAACTCGCGGGCCTTCTCGTCGAAGGCGGGGTCCTCGCCGGCGCGCTTGTTGGCCTGCACGTACACCTGGACCAGGTGCGCCATGTCCTCCCGGAGCTCCTCCTTGCCGAACTCCTGGAAGCCCACGGCCACCAGGCCGAACTGCTTGCCCCAGTCACCCAGGTAGTTGATGCCCTCCACGCGCCAGCCCAGCGCGCGGTACAGGTTCGCGATGCAGTGGCCCAGGAACGTGGTGCGGATGTGGTGGAAGCCAATGGGCTTGGCGATGTTGGGCGACGAGTAGTCGATGACCACCGTCTTGCCCTTGCCGTCCTCCGCGTCGCTGCCGTAGGCCACGCCCGCCAGGCGCACGCCGTCGATGACCTCCTGGGTGAAGGGGAGGGGGAGGAAGCGCGCGTTGACGTACGGGCCCACGGCCTTCACCTCCAGGCCCGGGACCTGGAGCGTCTGCGCGAGCTGCGCGGCGATGGCGGGGGGCGCCTTCTTCTGCGCCTTGGCGAGGGGGAAGGTGGCGAAGCTCAGGTCGCCGTGCGCGGGGTCCGCGGGCTTGACCTGGGGCTCGATGTCGGCGGCGGGGACACCCAGGGCCGCGGCCAGGGCCTGGGCGAACGCTGCGCGGTAGCGGCTATAGACGGAAGTGCTCATGGACCGCGCGGATACTACCCAAGGCGGGGCGCCTTCCAGCCACCTCTTCTGTGGGGAAGGCGCCGGAGCGTCGTTCAGGTCACGGCGGGGCCGCGGCTCTTGGGGCGCACCACCGAGGCCACGGTGTCCAGCAGCTTGGGCAGCTTCAGCGGCTTCTCGAAGTACCCGTCGATGCGGTCCGGCCCTTCACCCGAGGTGAGGGACGCGACGTCGCTCGCGCCGGAGATGATGTAGACGACCACGTCCGACAGCGACTCCGTGGTGCGGATGTAGTGCAGCACGGAGCGTCCGTCCTCCCCGGACAGCCGCAGGTCCAGCAGCACCATGGCCGGCCGGATGTGGGACAGGATGGAGCGCGCCTCGGCGGCGCCGGACGTGGCCATCACCCGGTAGCCCTCCTGCTCCAGCACCTGCTCCAGCACCTCGCGGCAGTCCACGTCGTCCTCCACCAGGAGGATGCCGCCCGCCTTGGGCGCGGCCTGGTTCACGTCCGGGACGCTCACGGCGCTCGCGAACAGGGGCAGGACCATCTGGAACGTGCTCCCCTCGCCCAGCACGCTGGACGCGTCCACGCGGCCGCCGTGCAGCGCGACGATCTTGGCGACGAGCGGCAGGCCCAGGCCCGCGCCCGGCGGACGGGGCATGCCCGGCTGCGCGCGGTAGAACGAGTCGAACACGTGCTCCAGCGCCTCGGCCGTCATGCCCTGGCCGGAGTCCTTCACGGTGAGGATGCCCAGGCCCTCGCTGGACGACACGCTCACCTCGACGACGTCGTCCGTCTCGCTGTGGTGGATGCCGTTCTCCACGAGGTTGTGGATGGCCTCGGAGATGCGCTCGCGGTCGCCGCGGACGAACACCTCCGGGCAGGGGGGAATCACCACGCGCACGCGGCTGTGCTCCGCGACGGCGCCCAGCCCGCGCACCACCTCTTCCGCCACGGCCTTGAGGCCGAAGGGGCGCTGGTTGAGCTGCATCTTCCCGGACGACAGCCGGGACATCAGCACCAGGTCGTTCACCTGCTGGAGCAGCCGGTCCGCGTTGCGGTCGCAGATCTGCACCGCGCGGCGCTGACCGTCCGTCAGCGCGCCCAGCTTCTCCCGGCCCAGCATGGCCAGGTAGGCCTTGATGGTGGTGAGCGGGTTCTTCAAGTCGTGGGACACGTTGCCGAGCAGCTCCTCGCGGTTCTGCTCCAGGCTCTTGAGGCCCGCGATGGCAGTCTGCAGGTCCTTGTTGCGCCGGGCGCTGTCGTCGCGCAGCCGGGCCACCTCGTAGGCGGCGGTGAGCTGCGACGCCAGCGACTGCATCAGGACGTCGGACGCCTTGCGGCGCGCGCCCAGCACCACCAGCACGCCCGTCACGCCCTGCGGCCCTTCCAGGGGCACGGCGACGGTGTCGTCCTCGCGCAGGAGCACCTTGTCGGTGAAGCACCGGCCCACCACGCCCTCGCCCGGGACGGCGGCGGTGACGCGCTCGTCGTAGCGTCCGCGCACGTGCTCCACGTGCAGCTGGTTGCGCGACGGGAAGTGGCGCGCGACGTAGCAGACCTTGGGCTTGAGCAGCGTGTGGAGCGTCTGCAGCTGCGCGCGCAGGGCCTCCGTGGGGCCCGCGTTGTCGGTGAGCTGCCGGCCCATCTCCAGCAACGCCTGGGCGGCGGTGTCGGTGTCCACGGGCGGAGGCGGCTTGGCCGTCCGCTTCGGGGGAGCCTTCTTCGCGGTGGTGGCGGGGCGCAGCTGGACCACCTCTGCGAGCTGCGGACCCTTCTTCTTCGATGGCACGCGTGAATCCTGCTTCATGTCACGCGTGGGAGGGAACCTCACCGGAGCCCGGCGCCTTCCACCAACGCCGAGCGTGTCAGGTGTCCGACAGCCTCCCCGCCCCGCCGTCCGGGCCTACATCCCGGGGACGGCCGGGCGCCTGCTCACGGGCGGCGCTGGACGCGGCCGTCCTTGTCCAGGCTGTAGGGCTCCACGAGGGCGGCCTGCACCTTCTCCTGGTAGCCCTGCACGCCGAAGCCGCTCTCCGCCAGGGCCGCCAGCGCCACGGTCTGCACGCGGCGCGCGGTGTCCTCGGAGGTGAGCAGCTGGAGCAGGGGCTCGCGTGCCGGCTCGTACTTCAGGGGCCCCAGGACGTTGATGGCGGCGATCTTCACGTCGTCGGACATGTCCTCCAGGAAGGGGAGGACGGCCGGGGCCACGCGCGGGTCCTGCTTGCCCAGCACGTGGTGGAGCAGCACGACCTTCTTCTCCGGGTCGCGCGTGTAGCGGGAGGACAGGTGCTGGAGCGTGTCGGCGATGACGCCCATGAGCGCGTCCTCGGAGAGCAGCTCCTGGAGGATGCGCAGCGCCCAGGACGTGGCCTGATCGCTCGTCTTGAGGAAGGCGCTCACCGGCGCGACGGCGTCCTGGCCGAAGTGCTTGATGAGCTCGAAGGTGTGCTCCTTCTCGTCCGCGTCGGTGGTGAGCGGGTCCACGGTGACGGTGAACCGGCTGAGCAGCACCGTGACGGCCTCGGGGTACTTCATCTCCCCCAGCTGCTGCAGGGCCTTCTGCCGCGTGGACGGCTCCCCGTACTTCTGGGTCACCTTGGACTTGAGCTTGAGGGCTTTTTCGGGGCCCGAGCCGCCCGTGAGGAAATCGAAGAGACCCATAGGTACGTACCCGCTCCGGATTCGGAAGGTGGAGGCGCCATGTAGGACGGTGCGCCTTCCAGGACAAGAGGCAAGACGACTACAACGAAAGCTCCCGGCGCACGTCGCCCCGGTAGGCCCGCGCCAGCGTCTCCGCGGCGGCCCGGACCTCGTCCGTGGCCTCCTCGGGGACCTTCACCTGGAGCAGCAGGTACATGTCGCCCGGGGTACCTCCCCGGAGTGACGGGACGCCGCGCCCCTTGAGGCGCATCTTCCGGCCGGATTGCGAACCCGCCGGAACCTTCAGCGTGACCTCGCCCTGGAACGTGGGCACGCGCACCTCGCCGCCCAGCAGGGCCTCGGACACCGTCACCGGCAGGTCCAGGTAGAGGTCGTCGCCCTCGCGGCGGACCAGCGGGTGCTCGGCCACCTCCGTCTCGATGTAGAGGTCCCCCGGAGGCCCCCCCTGGAGGCCCGCCGCGCCCTGGCCCGCAAGCCGCACCTTGGAGCCGGTGACGACGCCCGCCGGAATCTTCACCGTCAGCCGGGTCGTCTCCTCCTTGATGCCGCTGCCGCCGCACTGCGAGCAGGGCTCTGGGGCCTTCCCGCTGCCGCGGCAGGTGGGGCACACGCCGGACCCGCCGAACATGGCGCCGCCCCGGCGCGCCCGGCCCGTGCCGTTGCACGTGGGGCACGTCACGAGCTTCCCCGTGTTGCCCTCTCCGTGGCACTTGGCGCAGCGGCCCGGGCGCTGGAGGGACAGGGTGCGCTCGGTGCCGGTGACGGCCTCCGCGAGGGACACCTGCACGCGGGTCG